>NZ_DAOKZA010000058.1:0-11719 GCF_035325925.1 Azohydromonas sp.
CCGCACGCCGACGTGGTCACCAGCACCACGCACAAGAGCCTGCGCGGCCCGCGCGGCGGCATCATCGTGATGAACGACGAGACCATCGCGAAGAGGATCAACAGCGCGATCTTCCCCGGCATCCAGGGCGGGCCGCTGATGCACGTGATCGCCGGCAAGGCGGTGGCGTTCAAGGAGGCGCTGGACCCCGAGTTCAAGGCCTACCAGCAGCAGGTGGCGGCCAACGCGAAGGTGCTGGCGCAGACCCTCATCGAGCGCGGCCTGCGCATCGTCAGCGGCGGCACCGAGAGCCACGTGATGCTCGTCGACCTGCGGCCCAAGGGCCTGACGGGCAAGGAGGCCGAGGCCATCCTCGGTGCCGCGCACATGACCTGCAACAAGAACGGCATCCCGAACGACCCGCAGAAGCCGATGGTCACCAGCGGCATCCGCCTGGGCACGCCGGCGATGACCACGCGCGGCTTCCGCGAAGAGCAGGCGCGCCGCACGGCGCACCTGATCGCCGACGTGCTCGACCGGCCTCGCGACGAGGCGAACATCGCCGCGGTGCGCGCCAAGGTGGCAGCGCTGACGCGCGAGTTCCCGGTGTATCGATGACCCCCGGGCTTGCGGCTGCGCCGCAGCACCGCCCCCCGAGGGGGCTGCCGGCCGCCTCGGGGCGGCCCGGCGTCGGCCGTCGCTGAGCCCCCATGCGCTGCCCCTTCTGCGGCCACGACGAGACCCAGGTCGTCGAGACCCGGGACTCCGACGAAGGTGGGGTGATCCGCCGCCGGCGGCGTTGCCTGCACTGCGACAAGCGATTCACCACCTACGAACGCCCCGAGATCGCGCTGCCCGCGGTGGTGAAGAAGGACGGCTCGCGCGTCGAGTTCGACCCCGAGAAGCTGCGCGCGTCGATGCTGCTGGCGCTGCGCAAGCGTCCGGTGAGCACCGAGCAGGTCGACGCCGCGCTCGAGCGCATCCAGGACAAGCTGCTCGCCAGCGGCGCGCGCGAGGTGGCCTCGAGCCGCCTGGGCGAACTGGTGATGCGCGAGCTCAAGCGCATCGACAAGGTCGCCTACGTGCGCTTCGCCAGCGTCTACCGCAGCTTCGAGGACGTCGACGAGTTCAGGCAGCTGATCCGCGACATCTGAACCCCGTCACGACGGGCGTCCCCCGCCCGGGGGGCCCCGAAGCGGTGTCCCCCGTCTTCCCCCCGCCGACACCCTCCGTCGCGGGGCGCGGCACGCAAGGCCGCTGCCTACATTGAGGTCGTCCGCCACCGCCCACCGGAGACCGCGATGACCCGCCAGCCACGTCCGCGCCGCGTCCGCCTCGCCTGCCTTCAACGCGGCGTGAGCCTCGTCGAGTCCGCCGTCGTGCTCGCGGTGATCGCCGTGCTGCTCGGCGCCGCGATGCCGTCGTTCGAGCAGATGCGCCAGCGCCGCCACCTCGAGGGCGTCGCGCTGCAGTTCGAGACCGACGTGCAGCACGCGCGCAGCCTGGCCGTGGCGCGCAACGAGACGGTGCGCATCGGCTTCTTCGCCGGCGACGCGGCGAGCTGTTATGTCGCCCATACCGGAAACGTCGGTACCTGCGCCTGCGACCCCCACGGTGCCGTCACCTGCAGTGGCGCCGGGCAGGTCTTGCGTGCGGCACACGTCACCGGCCACGGTGGATTGACGCTGAAGGCCAACGTCAAGGCGATGACCATCGACCCGACCTATGGCACCGTCACGCCCACGGCCACGATCCGGGTGCGGATCGCCGACGGCACCGAGCTGCGGCAGATCGTCAACGTGATGGGACGCACCCGCTCGTGCACCCCGGCGCCAGGGCTGCCGGGTTACCCCCTGTGCTGAGACTCGAGCGCGACCAGGGCGCCGACGACCAGCGGTCGATCTGCACCGACGGACGGCGCTCGGATCGAGCCCTCGGTCCCCTTCATAATGAGTGAACTATGTCACGCGTTGGGACGCAAACGCCGGTGCCCTTGGCCACCGGCGGCTTCACGCTCATCGAGGCGATGATCGCCGTCGCGGTGGTCGCGCTGCTGGCCGCGGTCGCGCTGCCCGCGTTTCAGGACGCCATCCGCAAGAGCCGCCGCTCCGACGCGTACCAGGCGCTGTCGGCCGTGCAGCAGGCGCAGGAACGCTGGCGCGGCAACCACGCTGCCTACGCCGCATCGTTGACCAACGCGGCCGACGACGAGACGCCCGGGCTGGGCATGACGGCCGCGAGCCCGAAGGGCCATTACACGCTGTCCGTCGGCAACGCCGGCGCCACCGGCTACGCCGTCACCGCCGTGCCGGCCGAGGGTTCGTCGCAGGCCAAGGACGGCAACTGCCAGCGCCTGCGCATTCGCGCTGCCGGCGGCAACCTGTCCTATGGTTCGGCCGGCGCCGGTGCCGCCGACGCGGCCGACGCCGACTTCGACTGGTCGGCCTCGAACCGTTGCTGGGCCCGATGACCATGCACCGCCGCGGCTTCACGCTGGTCGAGTTGATGATCGCGATCGCGGTCATCGCCATCCTGCTGATGCTCGCGGCGCCGTCGTTCGTCGACTACATGCGGGTGCAGCGGCTCAAGGGCGTGAACGCGCAACTGGTCACCGACCTGCAGTACGCACGCACCGAGGCCGCCAGCCGCAACGGCGACGTCTACATCCACTTCAAGACGCTGGCCGACGACGCGAGCATGTCGTGCTACACGATCTACATGATCACGAACGCCGACTGGGAACTGACCTGTGACTGCACCCAGGCTCCGGGCGCGAGTTGCACCGATGCCCACACGGTCGAGATCCGCACGGTGCAGGTGCCGGTCGGCACCGGCGTGCGGTTGACGCTGCCCGAGAATCAGCCAGCGTCGTTCGGCTTCATCGCCGAGACGGGTGCGCTGCGCGTCGACCACCGCCTGGTCGCCGTGCGACTCGAAGAGGTGCAAGTGTTCGCGTCGATCGACGACGCGCGTTCGCTGAGGACCACCGTCGGCCGCTCGGGGCGTCCGACGGTGTGTTCGCCCGGTGGCGGCGTCAAGGGAGTCGCCTCGTGCTGACCCGGAACCTCGGCCGACCGTCGCGCCGTGCCGTGCAGCGCGGCATCTCGCTCGTCGAACTGATGGTGGGCATCGCCGTCGGCCTGCTGGTGGTGGCCTCGGCGGCGATGCTCACGTCGACGCAGCTCACCGACAACCGGCGCCTGCTGCTCGAGACGCAGGTGCACCAGGACCTGCGTGCCGCCGCCGACATCGTCACGCGCGAACTGCGCCGCGCGAGCCACTGGCAGTGGGCCGACCGCGGTATCTGGACGCCCGACGCCGTGCCGCAGCCCAACCCCTACGCCAGCGTCAGCCCGACGACAGCCGGCGCGACGCAGGTCGGCTACCGCTACCGTCGCAACTCCGGCGAGGACGGCCCGTTCGGCTTCAAGCTCGAAGGCGCCGCGCTGAAGACGCGCATGGGCGAGGCGGGCTGGCAGGAACTGACCGACCCGAAGACGCTGCGCGTCACCGCATTCGCCGTCACCCCGAACCACCAGACGCTGGTGCTGGCCTGCGCGACGCCGTGCGGCGGCGTCGCCGAACCCGCCTGCCCGACGCTGACGGTGCGCGAATTCATCGTCGACATCACCGGCCAGGCGGTTTCGGACCCCGCCGTGCAGCGCAGCCTGCGCACCGTCGTGCGCGTGCGCAACGACGACGCGCAGGGCCAGTGCCCCGCCTGAGGTGCTGCCGTGCCCGCCATGACACCGGCCCGCCGCCCTGCCACCCTCCGCGCCCCCCTGCGCGCCGGCCAGCGCGGCGCGGCGGCGCTCGTCGTCGTGCTGCTGCTGCTGCTGGTCGTCGCGCTGGTGGCCGGCTACACCGGCCGCAACCTGATCTTCGAGCAGCGCACCTCGGCCAACCAGTACCGTTCGACGCAGGCGCTCGAAGCCGCCGAGGCCGGCATCGAGTGGGCGCTGACGATGCTCAACGCCGGGCGCGTCGACGCCCAGTGCCAGCCTCACGTCGACGCATCGACCACCGACACCGCGTTCCGCCAGCGCTACCTGCAGATCGCCGCCGACACGGGGCTGGTCACCGCGCTGAAGTACGACAAGGACGCCGACGGCACCGCCGAGGAACCGCTGCGCCCGGCCTGCGTGTTCGACGGCAGCGACTGGCGCTGCAGTTGCCCCGCTGCCGCCGCCCCCGCGCTCGCCGAACCCGCCGGCGCCGGGCCGTTCCCCGCCTTCCGCGTGCGCTTCCACGACGCGCCGGACAACCCGGCCGAGCCACCGTATCCCGCGGGCGTCGTCCGCGTCGAGGCCACCGGCTGCACGCGCCTCGACACCACCCCCGGGCAGGTGTGCGCCGATGCCACCTCGCCGGGCGATGCGCAGGCGCGCGTGACGGTGCTCGCCGCGTTGAAGGGCGCGCTCGCCGCGCCGCCGGCGGCGGCGCTCAGCGTGCGCGGCGAACTCGACGTCGGCGCCAGCCTGCTGCGCGCGATCAACAGCGTGCACGGCACGACCGGCATCACCGTGTTGACCGGCGATGCCGCCCTCCAGGGCACGCCGCTGCTGCTGGCTTCCGCGCCGGGTACGCCGACCGAAGCGTCGGTGGTCGAGAACGACCCGCGCCTGTCCGACCCGTCGCTCACGCCCGATCGCATGTTCACCGGCGTGTTCGGCGCCGGGCGCGACACGTACCGACAGCAGCCGGCCGCCGTCGAACTCACCTGCAGCCCCACTTGCAGCGGCGCCGCCGTGCGCGACCTCGTGCGGCTCGACCCGGGCCGCGTCGTCTGGATCGGCGGCAACCTCGACCTGGACACGCCCGAACCCATCGGCACCGCCGCCGAGCCGGCGCTGCTGGTCGTCAACGGCGATCTGACGGCGAGCCAGGCCGGCGCGGTGGTGAACGGTGTCGTCTACCTGACCGGCGCGCAGTGGGGCGGGGTGGCGGCCACGGTGCGCGGCGCCGTCGTCGCCGAGTCGGCGCTGACGCTGGCGGGCACCGGCCCGCACACCGTCGAGTACGACGCCGCGACGCTGTCGCGCCTGCACAAGACCCACGGCTCGTTCGTGCGCGTGCCGGGCAGCTGGAGGGACTTCTGATGGCCGCCGCGCACCGCGCACGCCCGGCACGCGGCGTTTCGCTGATCGAGGCGCTGGTCGCGCTGGCGGTGATGACCTTCGGCATGATCGCCTACGTCGGCCTGCAGAGCACGCTGCGCCAGACCGGCGACGTCGCGCGGCAGCGCAGCGAGGCGGTGCGCATCGCGCAGCAGGCCGTCGAACAGTGGCGCGCCTACGTGGCCACCGGCGAGGTCGCCGACGAGGTCGACTACACCGACATCGACAGCCTGCCGCCCGAGTCGGCCGACAGCACCGACGCCAACACCACCTTCACGCTGACGCGCACCGTCGTCGACGCCGCCGCCGACGCCGCGTCGGCCCCCGCGGCGCCGCGCATGAAGACGCTGGTGGTCGACGTGCAGTGGCTCGCGCGCGACGGCACCGAGCCGCAGTCGGTGCGGCTGAGCACGACGATCACCGCGGTGCCGCCCGAACTGGCCGGCACGCTGCGGCTGGCGCGCACCGGCGCACCGCTCGGCGGCCCCGCGGGCCGGCACCCGGCGATCCCGATCGAGGCGGTCGACGAAGGCTCCACCAGCCGGTTCACGCCGCCGCAGCCCGACGGCGGCACGGTGTCGTGGGTGTTCGACGACGCCACCGGCGTGATCACGCAGATCTGCAGCACGACCATCGACTGCACGGCCGTCACGGCGTTCCTGCTGCGCGGCCACGTGCGCTTCGCCACCGGGTCGGCCCAGCCCGCCGGCGCCGACGCCGAATTGCCGCCGAGCGCGGCGCTGCCGGTGCAGGTGGTCGTCGAACGCACGCACCCGTCGGTGCTGAGCGTTGCCTGCCACGAGCAACAGGACGCGTCCGGCGTGCGCTACTTCTGCGCCGTGCCGGTCGACCCGGCCGACACCCCGCCGCGTTGGTCGGGGCGCTCGCGGGTGCTCGGGCTGCAGCTGGCGGCCAGCATCGCCGACGCCACCGACACGGCGTACCGCGTGTGCCGCTACACCCCGTACCGCGACCACCGCGCGGTCGGCAGCGGCACGCCGGCGATGCGCAACCAGGAGCACCCGCTCGACTACGGCGCGCCGGCGCCCGACGCGTCGAAACGCGGTGTCGACGCGCCGCTGCTGAACCAGAACTTCCTCGTCATCCGCGCCGGTGCGGCCGGCACGCCGTTCGACTGCCCCGACGACGACGCCGCGACGGCGTACGTCGACGGCACCACCTGGCATCACCAGCCTTCGCTGTAGCGCGCATCGACGACCGATCCGGGGCCGCGGTTCATCAGCTCCGCAGCACATCAGTGCCATGAGGGTGCGGTGCGCCGAAGCCCACGGTACGGCGGCGTCGCCTGTCAAGTTTTCTTACAACTTTGCGCGCCCGCCCGCGGTGGCCATGAAGGCAGCTCAGGGACCGGCGATAAGTAATTGAATCTAAAGATATTCCTACGACCCTTGTGGTCTGGCACGGAATCTGCATCCAATCCATCGAACCGTTCTGGCGGCGCGGTGCGACGGCCTTCGCGACAGCCGTGTCGGGCGCAGCGACGGTTTGGGCATTCATGGTCGCGAGTTCACTCCTGAAGGGAAACCAAGATGAGCAACAAACCGAGATTGAAGCTGCTGGCGGCAGCCAGTCTGGCCGCCGCCGCCATGCTGGCCGGCGGGTCGGCCGCGGCGGCACCCCTGCCGGCCGGCTACACCTGCGTCGGCGGCAGCCATTGCGGCACACTGGGCGCGGATGGCGACGTGACGGCATCGCCGCAAGGCGGCGACTACGGCTACGTGTCCACAAGTGGCGCCACCGGCAACAACGGCGACCTCAACATCGGCTCTGAAACCAACAGTTCGGTGGCTCGATCGCCGACCTTCGGTGCCGCGAGCGGCGACGCACTCAACTTCTATTTCAACTACGTCACGTCCGATGGCTCCGGGTACATCGAGTACTCCTGGGTGAAGCTCATCAACACCGGCACCACGGCGGAAACCATCCTGTTCACAGCGCGCACCACCCCGACCGGCGATACCGTGCCCGGGTTCGGGCTGCCCGGACTGGCCGCGGGAGTCACGCTGGCACCGGCAACCACCGAGATCATCGATGGCAAGACCATCTGGAGCCCGCTCGGTGGCTATAGCGGCGCGTGCTTCGCCGGCATCGGCCAAGGCTGCGGTCAGACCGGCTGGATCGAGATGGACTACGCCATTCCTGACGCCGGCAACTACTACCTCGAGTTCGGCGTCGTCAACTGGGCCGACCAGATCTACGACAGCGGACTCGCCTTCGACGGCATCACCATCGCCGGCGATCCGATCGACCCGAACCCCGCGCCCGAGCCCGCCACCCTCGCCCTGACGGGCTTGGCGCTGGCCGGTCTGGCGGCCTCGCGCCGGCGTCGGCGCGGCTGACCCGCGGGGCGCGCCGCGATCCGCAGCCGGGCGACGGCCCGAGCGGATCGTCGGCGCCGAACGGCTAGCCTTCTCCACGGGCGCCTGCGGGCGCCCGTTGCGCTGTCTGGCCCCGCCTGCAGCGCCCGGCGCCGCCGCTAGACTGCGCCAATGCACGACGCCGTCGATCGCGCCCACCTGCAGCGCGCGCTGGCGCTGGCCGAACGCAGCATCGCCCTGTCCGACCCCAACCCCCGCGTCGGCTGCGTGATCGTCGGCGCCGGCTGGACGGCCGAGGGGTTCACGCAGCGCGCCGGCGGCGCGCACGCCGAGGTGGCCGCGCTGCAGGCCGCACGCGCGGCCGGGCACGACCCGCGCGGCAGCACGGTGTACGTCACGCTCGAGCCCTGCGCGCACTTCGGCCGCACGCCGCCTTGCTGCGACGCGCTGGCCGACGCCGGCGTCGGCCGCGTGGTGGTGGCGGTCGGTGACCCGAACCCGCTGGTGGCCGGCCAGGGCCTCGCGCGGCTGCGCACCGCGGGCGTCGCGGTGCAGATGGCGGGCGAGGCCGACGCCGACGTCGCTTCCGCGGCGCGCGAGCTGAACATCGGCTTCTTCTCGCGCATGCGGCGCCGCCGGCCGTGGGTGCGCATGAAGGTGGCCGCGTCGCTCGACGGGCGCACGGCGCTCGCCAACGGCGTCAGCCAGTGGATCACCGGGGAGGCGGCACGTGCCGACGGCCACGCGTGGCGACGGCGCGCCGGCGCGGTGCTCACCGGCATCGGCACCGTGCTCGAAGACGACCCGCGGCTGGACGTGCGCCACGTGCCCACGGTGCTGCAGCCGCTGCGCGTGGTGGTCGACGCGCGGCTGCGCACGCCGCCCACCGCCCGGCTGCTGCAGCCGCCGGGCGACGTACTGATCTACCACGCCGCCGACGGCGCCCACGGCGCCCACGGCGCCGACACCGTCGATGCCGCCGATACCGTCGTTGCCGCCGGGCGCGCCGCCGCGCTGCGCGAGCGCGGCGCCGAACTGGTGGCGCTGCCCGACGCGCACGGCAAGGTGGACCTGGCGGCGATGCTGCTCGACCTGGGCCGGCGCGGCGTCAACGAACTGCACGTCGAGGCCGGGCACAAGCTCAACGCGTCGCTGCTGCGCACCGGCTGGGTCGACGAGCTGCTGGTGTACCTGGCACCCAAGCTGATCGGCATCGGCCGCGAGATGGCCGCCTTCGGCCCGCTGGAGCAACTGGCCGACGCGCTGCCGCTGCGCTGGCACGCCGTCGAGCGCGTCGGCGACGACCTGCGCATCGTCGCACGGCTGCCGTGCGCGGCCGAGGTCGACCGCGCAGGCGCCTGACGCACGCCGCCCGCCCCGCCGGCCGGCCCGCCCAACGGCCCGTCCGCCGCCCCACCCGCCGCCCTGCCCGGCGGCCCGCCCGCCGCCCTGCGACAATCGCCGCCATGTTCACCGGCATCATCACCGCCGTCGGCCGCATCGCCGCGTCGACCCCGCTGGGCAGCGGCCGCGAGCACGGCCGCCGCCTCACCGTCGAGACCCCCGCCGGCTGGCTGGCCGAGGCGGTGCCCGGCGACAGCATCGCGCTCAACGGCGCGTGCATGACGGTGACCTCGCTCGACGCCGCCGCGTCGCAGTTCACGGTGGACGTGTCGGCCGAGAGCCTGGCGCGCACCGCCGGGCTCGACGGCACCGGCACGGTGAACCTGGAACAGGCGCTGCGCGCCCACGACCGGCTCGGCGGCCACCTGGTCAGCGGCCACGTCGACGGCATCGGCCAGGTCACCCACTTCGCGCCGGTGGGCGAGTCGTGGGAACTGCGCGTGCTGGCGCCGAAGGACCTGGCGCGTTTCCTGGCCTACAAGGGTTCGGTGGCGGTCAACGGCGTCAGCCTCACGGTCAACCGCGTCGACGACCGCGCCGAAGGCTGCGAGTTCAGCATCAACCTGATCCCGCACACGGTGCAGCACACCACGCTGGGCACGCTGGCCGCCGGCTCGCGCGTGAACCTGGAAGTGGACCTGATCGCGCGCTACGTCGAGCGCATGCTGAAGTGATTCCCCCGAAGCGCCTTCGGCGCCTCCCCCAGGGGGGCGCCGCCGGCGAAGCGGCGAGGCCGGATCCGCGGCGGCCACTTGAAGGCGTACCGCTCACGGCTCTGCGAATGAGGTAGTGTGCCCGCGCCGGGGGTACCTCCGGCGGGCCCCGGGGCCACCGTGACCGCCACCTACAATCCCGCCCATGATCTCCCCCGTCCCCGAACTGGTGGCCGAGCTGGCCGCCGGGCGCATGGTGATCCTCGTCGACGAGGAGGACCGCGAGAACGAAGGCGACCTGGTGCTCGCCGCCGACCACGTCACGCCCGAGGCCGTCAACTTCATGGCGCGTTTCGGCCGCGGGCTGATCTGCCTGACGCTCACGCGCGCGCACTGCGAACGCCTGCAGCTGCCGCCGATGGCCACGCGCAACGGCACGCGCCACGGCACCGCGTTCACGGTGTCGATCGAGGCCGCCGAGGGCGTGAGCACCGGCATCTCGGCGGCCGACCGCGCGCGCACCGTGAAGGCCGCGGTGGCGCGCGACGCGAAGGCCAGCGACCTGGTGCAGCCCGGCCATGTGTTCCCGCTGCAGGCGCAGGACGGCGGCGTGCTGATGCGCGCGGGGCACACCGAGGCCGGCTGCGACCTCGCGGCGATGGCCGGGCTGACGCCGGCGGCCGTCATCTGCGAGATCATGAAGGACGACGGCACCATGGCGCGGCTCGACGACCTGGTGCTGTTCGCGCGCGAGCACGGGCTGAAGATCGGCACCATCGCCGACCTGATCGCCTTCCGCAGCCAGAACGAGACGCTGATCGAGCGCCTGGGCCGCCGCCCGCTGGCCACGCCGTGGGGCCCGTTCGACTGCACCGTCTTCAAGGACCGCACCGGCGGCGTGCACCTGGCGCTGAGCCTGGGCCAGTGGCGCGAGGCCGAGGACGAGGTGCTGGTGCGCGTGCACGAGCCGCTGTCGCTGATGGACGTGCTGGACGCCGGCGCGAAGGCGCATTCGTGGCCGCTGGCCGACGCGCTGCGCGCGCTGCAGGCCGAGGGCCGCGGCGTGGCGGTGCTGCTGAACTGCGGCGACGACGCCGCCGGCCTGCTGGCGCAGGCGCTGCCCACGGCCGCCGCGCCTGCCGCCCCGCGCCGCGAGATGGACCTGCGCACCTACGGCGTGGGCGCGCAGATCCTGCGCCACCTGGGCGTGTCGCGCATGAAGCTGCTGGGCCGCACGCAGCGCATGCCCAGCATGACCGGCTACGGCCTCGAGGTCACCGGTTTCGTCACCGACCCCGCGGCCGCTGCTGCGCCGCCGCGGCCATGAAGGCCGGCGACCAGGGCCGCGCCGAGGCGCTGGACGGCGCCGGGCTGCACGTGGGCATCGTGCGCGCGCGCTTCAACGACGCCATCACCCGCCGCCTGGCCGACGCCTGCCTGGCCGAGCTGGCCGCGCTGGGCGTGGCCGGGCGGCACGTGCGCGTGGTCGACGTGCCCGGCGCGCTGGAGGTACCGATCGCGCTGCACGCGCTGGCCGAGCGCGACGAGTTCGACGCGCTGGTCGCGCTGGGCTGCGTGATCCGCGGCGAGACCTACCACTTCGAACTGGTGGCCAACGAAAGCGGCGCCGGCGTCAGCCGCGTGGCGCTGGACCACGGCGTGCCGGTGGCCAACGCCATCCTCACCGTCGAGAACGAGGCCCAGGCCTGGGCGCGCGCCGACGACAAGGGCCGCGACGCCGCGCGCGTGGCGGTGGAGATGGCGCGCCTGCTGGACGACTTGCTGTGACCGGACCCACCAAGGCCGCCCCGCCGCGCCGCGGCGGCCGCCCCAACCCGCACCAGGCGCGCCGTCGCGCGCGCGAGCTGGCGCTGCAGGGCCTGTACGAGTGGCTGGTCGGCGGCGGCGACGTCGGCGCCATCGACGCGCACATGCGCGAGCAGGACGGCTTCGCCCAGGCCGACCGCGTGCACTTCGACGCGCTGCTGCACGGCTGCATCGACCAGGCCGCCGACCTCGACGCGCAGCTCGCGCGCCACGTCGACCGCAAGACCACCGAGCTGAGTCCGGTGGAGCACGCGGTGCTGATGATCGGCGCTTACGAATTGAAGCACTGTGTCGACATTCCTTACAAAGTTGCGATCAACGAAGCCGTCGAACTGGCCAAGGCCTTCGGCGGCACCGACGGCCACAAGTACGTGAACGGGGTGCTCGACAAGGCGGCGGC
>NZ_DAOKZA010000058.1:11819-15636 GCF_035325925.1 Azohydromonas sp.
CACGCGCCGAAACGCACCCAGCCTGCTTGTTACCCAAACTTACCGGCAGTTCGCGGCACGCAGGTGCCCGAAGCCCTAGCATTGTCGCCATCGCAGTAACTCTTTTCGCAATCTGAAAAGGGCAAATCCCGCGAAAGTGGGAGACGCAAAGTCAACGGTCTAACGGGCCCAGGCCCCAGGACGGCAGGACTGCCAGATTCAGCGGCCTCGAACCGATCCTGCGTTTCGAGGCCAGCGCGATCGCCGAGTTGTTGCCGACCACCCCGGTGATCGGGCACAGCGAAGTCGCACTCGAATCCGGTGCCGCCGTGCGTGGGGTTGCAGTGCGCCCACGGCTTAACGGAGCTCAATCGTGCCGACTCACACACCCCGAACCGCTCGCCGCCCGGTGCGCAGCGCGGCGCACGCGCTGGCCGCCCCCCTGGCTGCCGGCCTGATCACGCCGGCGCTGGCGGCATCCCTGCTGTTCGCCGCCTCGACGGCCGGCGCCGCGCCGCCCGAACGGTCGGCCGAGGGGCCGTGGCTGAAGGGCCGCCTCGTGGTCGTGCCCAAGCCGGGGCTGCCGGACCACCAGCTCGACGGCATCACTGGCAAGGAAGGCGGCAAGCGCAGGCGCATGGGCGCCAGCAGGCTGCACCTGATCGAACTGCCGGCCCATGTGCGCGAGAGCAACGTGCTGCAGCGGCTGAGGAACGATCCGAACATCGAGGCGGCCGAGCTCGACACGTTGATCCCGCCCGACAGCAGCAACGACCCTTTCCTCGGCAGCCAGTGGCACCTGCCGAAGATCGGCGCGGCGGAAGTCTGGGGCGTGACCAAAGGTGCGGGGGTCACGATCGCGGTGCTCGACTCCGGGGTCGAGGCGAGTCACCCCGACCTGAAGGACCGGCTGGTGGCCGGCTACAACTTCTACGACCGCAACACAAACACGGCCGACGTCTACGGGCACGGCACGAAGGTCGCCGGCGCTGCGGCGGCAACGCTGAACAACGGCACCGGCGTGGCCTCGGTCGCAGGCGCGGCGCGCATCATGCCGATCCGCGTCACCGGCACCAACGGCTACGCGTCGCTGAGCGCGCTCGTCGAGGGGATCATGTACGCGGCCGACCGCGGCGCACGCATTGCGAACGTCAGCTTCGCCGCCAGCGGCTACACGACGATCCGCAGCGCCGCGCAGTACATGAAGGACAAGGGCGGCCTGGTTTTCGTGAGCGCCGGCAACAGCGGCACCGATCCGATGGAGTCTACCACCTCGTCGCTGGTCGTCGTGTCGGCGACCGACAGCAAGGACGCGAAGACGAGCTGGTCCAACTTCGGCAACCACGTACACCTCGCGGCGCCCGGATCGGGCATCTACAGCACCGCGATGGGACAGAAGTACGCTTCGGTGTCCGGCACCTCGTTCGCGGCACCGATCACGGCGGCCACCGCGGCCCTCGTGATGTCCGCGAACCCCAAACTGGGCAGCAACGAAGTCCAGAGCATTCTGTACGACACGGCCGTGGACCTCGGCACCGGCGGGCGGGATCCGCAATTCGGTTACGGCCGCATCGATGCGGCGGCGGCGGTCTACGCGGCGCTCGGCTCGTCGAACACGCCGACCGCCGACACCATGGCGCCCACGGTGACCCTCACGTCTCCCGCAGCCAGTTCGACGGTCGGTGGCCTGTCCAGCGTCAACGTCTCGGCCAGCGACAACGTCGGCGTGGCAAAGGTGGAGCTCTTTGTCAACGGCAGCCGGATCGGCACCGACAACAGCGCGCCGTTCAGCTTCAGCTGGGACACGACGACGGTCGCCAACGGCATGGCCAATCTGGTCGCGCGGGCGTGCGACGCGGCGGGCAACTGCAGCGATTCGGCCGTCGTCGCCGTGAACGTGGCCAATGCCTCTGCTGGCACGCCCCCCGCACCCGACGGCGACCAGGCGCCCCCCGTGCTGGCGTTCAAGCGCCCCAGCGACGGCCAGGTGTTCGGGTCCAACGTCTACAAGGTCGAAGGGGTGGCGACCGACGACAGCGGCGTCGGCGGCATCTCGATGTCGCTGTACATCGACGGCGTCAAGAAACGCTCGAGCAGCGGCACCGGCAAGGTGGCCGCCAACTGGGACGCACGCAAACTCGCACCGGGCACCTACACCTTCCGGCTCGATGCCGTCGACGCGGCCGGCAACGCGTCGTCGACGTCGATCAAGGTGACGCGCAAGTAGTGCAACATCTCGGGCGGGCACCGTCACCCGCGCGGCGGGCCTTGCACGGCCTGCAGACCGCCGCCGTGCGGTAGTGGCCGCACGGCTCTCGGCACGTAGCGGCGGCAGCGGGCAGCAGCAGCGGGTGACGCGCTCGCGGCCGCCGCATCGCACGTCGTCGTCGGGGCGAAGGCCACCCCATCAGGCGCCGCGGTCTGCCGTGACCCGCGGCGCCTTCGAGGCCGAGCGCTGCCCGGCTCAGGCCCCGGTGCCGCGGCGGCGACGCGTCGCCAGGCCCATGACGCCAAGGCCACCGGCGAGCAGCGCGAGGCTGCCGGGCAGCGGCACTTCGCTCGGGGGCAGGCGATCTCGCAGCAGCAGGAAGTCCTGGCTCGCATCCTTGGTGAGCACGTAGACGTCGAACGCGTTATCGCCGCCCTCGGAACCCGCCAGGTAGGCATCGGCCTTTTCGCGCAGCGAATCGTTGCCGGACTTCGACTCGAGGAAGTTGCCGTCGACGAGGCTCAGATCCTCGTCGACCGGCTTCTCGTAGATGATCTCCCAGATCGCCAACTGCGCCGCGGCCGACTCGAAGGCCGTGTCGACCGGGTCGGCCAGGGTGCCGAGATAGGTCATCAGCGAGCCCACCCGCCAGGCAATCGCGGATGCATTGCCGCCCCAATGTACGTAGTCATCACCTGCGACGACCTCGTAGCCGCTCATCGACGAGAACGAGAAGGTCTCGACGTACTCCACGCAGTACGTGATCAGCGCGCCGTTGAAGCCATCCGCGAACCCGCTGGTGCTCCCCGTGAACGCGCCGGCATTGACGGTGCTCGCCCCGAACGTGGGCGAGCCCGGGCTGACGTTCTTCGCGGTGACCTGCTGCGAGCCCCACGCGAAACCGGTGAGGGTGACGTTGCCGGCGTGCGCCGCACCCACGGCGAGCGCCGACGCCGCGAATGCGACGACGGGGATGATCTTGGTCACGTGCACGTTGACTCCAGGCGATGTGAATGAACTGATTCGGGTTCCGCGGGCCGCTCGATGCACGCGCCCGTGGCTCTTGATGCAATCCCAAGCAGGAACGATGCCAGCCTCTAAGTCGTTGTCGGCATTGATGCTTTTCAGACCGCATCGAACCGCTGGCAAATTCCCCGACGGTGTGCCCGCCGCGCCTGCCGCACCCGGGCGGAGGTCTGGGCGCGCCACGTCGCACGACGATGCGAGCCAAACGAAACGGCCCGCAGGCGTCGCCGCCTGCGGGCTCGTCGAGGGTCTGCCCCGGGCTGCGCCGCCCGGATTCAGCCGCGTGCCGACTTGCGGCGCCGCGCCGCGGCCGCGCCCAGCAGGCCCAGGCCGACCAGCGCCAGCGTTGCCGGCTCGGGCACTTGCTCAGGCGGCAGCAGGTCGCTCTTCAGCGCCACGTTGCCCACCAGATACGCCACGTTCGACTTGTTCTCGGCCGTCCAGAACGACGTGAACGGGCTCACACCGTTGGGGTCGAGCGAGAAGCCGATGATGTTCAGCGAATACGTATCGATCGTGACATCGTTGTTGACCTCGAAGCTGTCGGACGTCGCGAGCCAGTTCGCGATGACGCGATCGGCGCAACCGTTGACGTTCACGCCC
>NZ_DAOKZA010000058.1:15736-17327 GCF_035325925.1 Azohydromonas sp.
GTGCCGCCGGGCACGCGCGGCACCCGAACCCGTGACGCATTGCCGCGCACCGTGCCTCGGCACCCATTCATGGGGATGACCGCCCTGCGGTGCTGTTGCAGCATCCGCCCCGTCGACAAGTGTCAATTGCGTCGACAGCCGGGTCATGGATCCGGCACTCCGCCCGTCGCGGTCCGGCGAGCCATCGTCCGACGCAACTCCACGCCCAATGATCCGCATCTTCAACCACTACCTGCACCGCCGCACGCTGATGCAGGTCATGTTCGACCTCGGCCTGATCCTGGTCGTGGTGATGGGCATGAGCATGGGCACGCTCGGCGGCGCCGGCACCGGCTTCGTGCTGCCGCTGCTGGCCTGCCTGCTGCTGGCCGCGTGCGTGTTCGTCATCAACACCGCCACCGGCTTCTACGAGTACGCGCACAACCGCTCGCTGCTGCAGTCGCTGGCGCGCGCCACGGTGGCCATCCTGATCGCGCTGCCGCTGGCGTGGCTGATCTTCGGGCTGCTGCCGTCCAGCGTTCTGGGGCGCGACGTGATGCGACTGGCGGCGATGGGCGTGGTGGTGTGGGTGTTCGGCCACCGCGCGGTGGTGGCGCACTCGAAGGCGCAGTCGCTGATCCGCTCGCGCATCCTGGTGTTCGGCGCCGGGCCGTCGGCGCAGCTGGTCGCGCAGACGCTCACGCAGTCGGACCCGCACGCCGAGGTGGTCGGCTTCGTGATAGGGCCCAACGAGACGCAGGC
The DNA here is from genome assembly GCF_035325925.1 of Azohydromonas sp. Lineage (NCBI taxonomy): Bacteria > Pseudomonadati > Pseudomonadota > Betaproteobacteria > Burkholderiales > Sphaerotilaceae > Azohydromonas > Azohydromonas sp. The sequence goes on from NZ_DAOKZA010000058.1 coordinate 16,478, forward strand.
CGCGGTGTCGTCGCACGAGATCCTCAAGTCCGACCGCCCGCTCAGCCACCTGGCGCGCGACCTGCGCGTCGACGAGATCGTCGTCGCGCTCACCGAGCGCCGCGGCGGCAGCATGCCGCTGCGCGAGCTGCTCGACTGCAAGCTGTCGGGCGTGCGCGTGCTCGACACCTCGGCGCACTTCGAGAAGGCGCTGGCGCAGATCCGCATCGACCACGTGCACGCCGGCGCGCTGATCTTCGGCGAGGGTTTCAACCAGGGCTGGCTGCGCACCGCGGTCAAGCGCGTGTTCGACCTCGTGTGCACCGCCATCCTGCTGCTGCCCGGCGTGCCGCTGATGCTGCTGACCGCGCTGGCCATCAAGCTCGACTCGCGCGGGCCGGTGTTCTACCGCCAGGAGCGCACCGGCTACAACGGCAAGCCGTTCGAGGTGGTCAAGTTCCGCAGCATGCGCGTCGACGCCGAGGGCGACGGCCAGCCGCGCTGGGCGAAGGCCGGCGACGACCGCGTCACGCGCGTCGGGCGCATCATCCGCAAGCTGCGCATCGACGAGCTGCCGCAGCTGATCAACGTGCTGCGCGGCGAGATGAGCCTGGTGGGCCCGCGCCCCGAGCGGCCGTATTTCGTCGACCAGCTGACGCAGCAGGTGCCGTTCTACGCGGTGCGCCACAGCATGAAGCCCGGCGTCACCGGCTGGGCGCAGGTGCGCTACCACTACGGCGAGTCGGTCGAGGACGCCAAGCGCAAGCTCGAGTACGACCTGTACTACGTGAAGAACCACTCGCTGTTCCTCGACCTGGTGATCATCCTCGAGACGATCGCGGTGGTGCTGACGGCGCGCGGGTCGCGTTGA
>NZ_DAOKZA010000059.1:0-16059 GCF_035325925.1 Azohydromonas sp.
CCGGCGGCGCGTCCGCGACCTTTGACCGCTATCGCCGGCCAGCCGCCGGCAAGGAAAGCCTTGTACGCGGCGATGATCGTGGGCGCGCTCAGCCCCGTCTCGGCGCGGGTCTGCGCCAGCGAATGCCCCGACAGACGCAACTCGACCGCACGCCGGCGCCGCTGGTTCAGCTCGCCGAGCGCCGTTTCGACGTCGTCCGACTTGTTTGGCGCAAAGTCTTTAGTAGTTGACACAAGCATTAAGAACTTCGTGTTTGCGAGATTATGAATCAGAGATCCTCTCCCTTGCCGACGGCCATCCCCCCCGAATCGGTGCCGGCGCTGCTCGACGCCGTGGCGCAGATCACGCGCGACGCCGGGCGGGTGATCATGGAGGTCTACGCCACCGACTTCGCGGTGCGCGGCAAGGACGACGCCTCGCCGGTGACCGAAGCCGACGAGCGCGCCGAGCGCCTGATCGTGCCGGCGCTGGCCGCGCTGACGCCCGGCGTGCCGATCGTCGCCGAGGAGGCCGTCGCGGCGGGCCGCGTGCCGGCCGTCGATCGCCGCTTCTGGCTCGTCGACCCGCTCGACGGCACGAAGGAGTTCGTCGGGCGCAACGGCGAGTTCACGGTCAACGTCGCGCTGATCGACGACGGCGCGCCGCTGCTGGGCGTGGTGTTCGCGCCGGCGCTGGGCACGCGCGGGCGGCTGTTCGCCGGCGCCGTCGGGCACGGCGCCTGGGTCGACGACGACGCGGGCCGCCGCGACATCCGCTGCCGCCGCGTGCCCGCCGAGGGGCTCACCGTGGTCGCCAGCCGCTCGCACGGCGACGCCGCCGCCCTCGACGCGTTCCTCGCCGGCAGGAAGGTCGCTTCGCTGGCCAACGCCGGGTCGTCGCTGAAGCTGTGCCTGGTCGCCGCCGGCGAGGCCGACCTCTACCCGCGCCTGGGCCGCACGATGGAGTGGGACATCGCCGCCGGCCACGCCGTGCTGCGCGCCGCCGGCGGCGAGGTCACGCGCCTCGACGACGGCGCCCCAATGCGCTACGGCAAGCCGGGGTTCGACAACCCGCATTTTGTCGCCGCAGGCCGGGGCTGACGCGGCGGCGCGTCGCAGGGCCTAGACTGGCGCGGCCCGCCCCGCCGCCACCGCCCCGCCGATGCGCCCTGCCCTGCTCGCCCGCGTCCTCGACCGCGAATTCGTCGCCACCGCCGAAGGCCGGCACACGCCGCTGATGCTGTGGGGCCCGCCCGGGGTGGGCAAGTCGGGGCTGGTGGCGCAACTGGCGCAGCGCCACGGCGTGCCGCTGGTCGACGTGCGGCTGTCGCAGATGGAGCCGTCGGACCTGCGCGGCATCCCGTTTCGCGTCGGCGACCTGGTGCAGTGGGCCACGCCGGCGCTGCTGCCCGACGCGCAGCGCCATGGCCCGCGCGGCGTGCTGTTCCTCGACGAGATCACCAGCGCCGCGCCGGCGGTGTCGGCGGCGGCGTATCAGCTGATCCTCGACCGGCGGCTGGGCGAGTACACGCTGCCCGCGGGCTGGGCGATCTTCGCCGCCGGCAACCGCCAGGGCGACCGCGGCGTGACCTACGCGATGCCGGCGCCGCTGGCCAACCGCTTCGCGCACTTCGAGGTCGAGGTCGACCTCGACGACTGGGTGCAGTGGGCGTGGGCGCATGGCGTCGACGAGCGGCTGATCGGCTTCCTGCGCTTCAAGCCCGAGCTGCTGTTCGACTTCGACCCCGCGCGCACGCTGGCCGGCGAGATGGCGTTCCCGAGCCCGCGCTCGTGGGAGTTCGCGCACCGCGCGCTGGCCAAGTTCGGCGACCAGCCGGCGCTGCTGCCCGGCGCGCTGGCCGGCTGCGTCGGCGCCGCCGCCGGCGTCGAGTGCGCCGCGTACCTGGCCACGCTCGAGCGCCTGCCCGACCTCGACGCCGTCGTCGAAGGCCGCGACGCCGACGTGCCCGGCGAGATCGACCTGCAGTACGCCGTGGCCGCGGCGCTGGCGGGCCGTGCGCTGCGCGCCCGCGGCACGCCCGAGGCGGCGCGCACCTGGGGCCACATCCTCGACTACGCCGAGCGACTGCCCACGCGCGAGATCGGCGTGATGCTCGTGGCCGACCTGCACCGCAGCCTGGGCACGCCGCTGTTCGCGGTGCCGGCATTCAAGCGCTGGGCCGAGCGCGCCGCCGAGGTGCTGCTCTATGACTGAGCCGGCCGACGACGCCGCGCGCCGGCTGGCCGCCGCGCGCACGCGGCTGATCCTCGACCACCCGTTCCTCGGCGCGCTCGCGCTGCGCCTGCCGCTGAAGGCCGCCGGGCGCTGGTGCGCCACCACCGCCACCGACGCGCGCGCGCTGTACTACAACCCGCGGTGGATCGCGTCGCTGAAGCCCGCCGAGCTGCAGTTCGCGGTCGCGCACGAGGCGTTGCACTGCGCGCTCGGCCACTTCGCGCGCCGCGGCCACCGCGTGCAGCGGCGCTGGGACCTGGCGTGCGACTTCGCGATCAACCCGCTGCTGCTCGACGAGGGCCTCGCGCCGCCGCCCGGCGCGCCGGTGCTGCCGCCGTACCGCGGCATGAGCGCCGAGGAGATCTACCCCTGTCTCGACGACCGCCTCGACGACGACACGCTCGACGAACACGCGTGGGACGGCGACGACGGCGGCCGGGGCGGGCGCGGCGACGGCGCGCCGCACGACGACGCCGGCGGCGGCGATGGGCGCGCGCAGGAACGGCCGGCCGGCGCCGGCGACGCCTGCGGCGACGCGCGCCCGCCGCCGCTGGGCGCCACCGAACGCGAGCACCTGCGCCGGCAGTGGCAGCGCCACCTCGCGGCGGCGGCGCAGCGCGCGCGCGAGGCGGGCAGGCTCGCCGGCGCGCTGGCCCGGCTCGCCGACGAGGGACTCGCACCGCGCGTGTCGTGGCGCGCCGCGCTGGCGCAGTACCTGGCGCAGACCGCGCGCGACGACTACTCGTGGCTGCGCCCGTCGCGCCGCGAGGGCGACGCGATGCTGCCCAGCCTGCGCAGCGCCGCCGGCGACCTCGTCGTCGCCGTCGACACCTCGGGGTCGATCGGCGACGCCGACATCGCGCAGTTCGTCGCCGAGCTCAACGCGCTGAAGGGCACGCTGCCGGTGCGCACGACGCTGCTGGCCTGCGACAGCGCGCTCGCCGACGACGCGCCGTGGGTCGCCGAGGCGTGGGAACCGCTGCGGGTGCCGGCGCAGTGGGCCGGCGGCGGCGGCACCGACTTCAGGCCGGTGTTCGACTGGATCGAGCGCCAGGGCCGGCGCCCCGACGCGCTGGTCTACTTCACCGACGCCGAGGGCAGCTTCCCGGCCCGCGCGCCCGACTACCCGGTGCTGTGGCTCGTCAAGGGGCGCGCGCCGGTGCCGTGGGGGCGGCGCGTCGCGCTGGCCTGACGGGCGGCCGCGCGACCCCCCCCGAACCGGATAGCCCGAACGGGGAGCACGACGACGGCGGTCGCGGTGTCATCATCGGCGGCTGCCGTGTCGCTCGACCAACTCGCCTGCGAAGACGCGCTGCGCCTGGCCGTGCTGCTGGCCGGCGAAGTGCACGCCGTGCGCATCGACGAGGGCGCGCTGACGCTGCACGCGCTGACGCCGCGCGGCGAGGCGCGCGTCGCGCTGCACCCCGACGCGCGCGCCGAGCGTTACCTGACGCGCGTGCGCGGGGCGCTGGCCGGCCACGCGATGGGCTCGCCCGGCGGCTACCCGGTGCACCTGCGCCGCTGGACGCGCAGCGGCCACGCCAGCCCGAAGAACCTCGAGGCGCTGCTGCGACTGGGCGAGCCCGAGGCGGTGACCGCGGTGTCGCTGTCGGCGCACCTCACCGACGAGCTCGCGCGGCGCGTGTGGTGGGTGCAGCCCGGCAGCGACACCGCGCGCGCGATGCTCGCGCACGACGCGGTGCGCCGCGGCGCGATGGGCCCGGTGCTCGCGCGGCACCTGCTCGAGCACCTGGCGTTCGAGGCCGACCCCGACGCGGCGATCGCCTCGGTCACCGCGATCGCCGCCGCCGGGCTGCTCGACGCCGCCGCGCGCGAGCGGCTGTGGAAGGCGGCGCAGCACCGCCCGCACTACCTGGTCGGCTGGCTGGCGCACGCGCCGCTGACGCTGCCGCCGGCGCCACCGCGCGAGGTACACCCCGCGGTGGCGGCCGCCGCGCAGGCCGGACAGCCGGTGGCCACGCTGCTGCTGCGCTGCGCGTCGGCCGAGGGCCAGGGGTTCCTGCACGCGCTCGCGCTGGCACTCGAGAAGCCGCCGACGCACGACGCGGTGCTGCGCCTGCTCGACATCGCCTCGGCGTGGTTCGCCACGGCGCGCAGCGACCGCGGCGACGGCAGCGGCGCGAGCGTCGACGCGGCGTGGCCCGACGCGCCGCCCGAGGTGCGTCCCGCGGTGGCCGCGGTGCTCGCGCTCGCGGCCGAGGGCCGCCGCGCCGCCGAGCCGATCCTCGATCGCACCACTGCCGTGGGCCCGCTGATGCGCCGGCACCTGGCGCCGGTGCTGCAGCCGCTGCTCGGGCACCTGCACCTGCTGCGCGGCGGCGCGTGAGCCGGCGATGCAAGGCGGCCTGACGATCGACCCCGAGGCGTCGCACCTGGTCACGCGCTGCTGGGCAGTCGTCGCCGTGCGCCGCGGCAGCCGCAAGCGCTTCGCCGAGACCTGCGTCGAGCCGATGCCCAGCGCCGAGGCCGCGCTCGCCGCCGCCGACCCGGCGCACCACCGCCACGCCGCCGAGGTGATGGGGCCGTCGCGCTCGTCGGAGGGGGTGCGGCTGTACTACCTGGTGCGCTGGCTCGACCCCGCCTGAGGCGCCGCGGCGCGGCTGCCGTTGCGCGCCGCGCCGGCGCAGGCTCCAATCGGCGATGGACGCAGCCCGGGTGAACGCGACGGACCGCGGCGCGGTGGCCGTCGTCGCGGTGCACGGCATCGCCGACCAGCAGCCGGGGCAGACGGTGCGCGAGCTGGCGCGCCTGCTGTGCCACGGCCGCGACGGCGCGCCACGCTACGTCGACGGCGAGGTGCACGAGGTGATCGTGCCGGTGACGCCGCTGGCGCCGGCGCCACCCGGCGCCGCGCCGCCGCCCGGGTCGCCTGGGCCACCCGACGCCGAGGTGGCGATGGAGCCCGGCCGGCCGAGCGAGTTCTTCCTGCAAGGCCGCGCTGCCGGCGCCGCCGACCTCGGCCTGGCGCTGACCGACCACCTGCTGGCGCGCCACCGCCCCGCCGAGCGCGACGGTCTGTACGCGTCGACGCGCGTGTCGCTGCGCCGGCGTGCCGACGGCACGCGGGTCGACCTGTACGAGATGCACTGGGCCGACCACTCGCGGCTGCACCCCGGCGGCATCCGCGCGCTGTCGGCCGCGTACCAGCTGCTGTTCCACCTGAACACGCTGGCGCGCGACGTCGTCGACCAGGTCGCGATGGCCGGCGGCGCCGGCGGCGGCGCGCTGCGCGTGCTGCAGCGGCTGCACGCGTGGTCGGCGTGGCTGCTGACCGGCCCGGCGGCGCTGCTGCAGCTGGCGATGCTGCTGCTGGTGGCGTTCGGTGCCGCCGCGTTCGTGCCGGCCGACGACCTGGGCTTCGCGCTGGTGCTCGGCGGCGGCGTCGCGGCCGTGGTGCTGGGCATCGGCGCATGGCTCGCGGCGCAGCGCGCCGACGCTGCCCCGGCGGCGCTGGCGCGTGCGCTGCCCTGGCTCGCCGCCGCCGCGGGCGCGGCGGCGCTTGCCGCGGCAGCGCTCGGCAGGCGCGCGCCCGAGCCGATGCTGTACGCCGGCACCGCCGCCGTGCTGACGGTCGCCGCCGGCGCGCTGCTGGTGCGCCGCTACGCGCGCACCGTGCGCGGCGTGCGCGCGGTCGGGACCCTCGTGCTCGGGTTCACGGCGGCGCTGCTCGCGTGGCACGGCCCGCGCGACCTCGCGCACGCGACGACGCTGCACGAGTGGATGCTGGTCACCGCGCTGCACGCCGGCGAGGCGCTGCTGGCGCTGCTGCTCGCCGCCTGGGGCCTGGTGGTGCTGGTGCAGGGCGGTGCGCTGGTGACGAGCTTCGCGCTGTCGCGCGCCGGCGGCGAGGTCGCGGCGTCGCTGGCCACGGCGCGCATCGCGCTGTCGGTGTCGACGGCGCTGTTCGTGGTGCTCAGCCTCGTGCTGTGGTCGGTGATCGCCTACGTCGCGGGGCTCGCGCTCGACGACGTGCGCTTCGTGCCCACGCTGCTCGGCGCCGGCGCCTTCCCGTCGGGCGCGGTGTTCTTCGAGGCGCAGGTGCGCGACGTCGGCGCGCTGTTCACGCCGCTGATGGCGCTGGCCGGCGTCGTCGGCGCGGTGGCGATCGTCGCGGTGGCGCCGTCGCTGCGCGAGGAACTGGCACCGACGCCGGCGGCGCCGACACCGCAGGGCGACGCCGCCAGCGCGCGGCTGGCGCGCGGCTGGAACCGCGGGCGGCGCGTCGTCGCCGCGCTGTTCGCCACCGTCGTGCCGGCGCTGGCGCTGCTCGGCGGCGTGGTGTACCTGCTGTTCGCGGTCGAGAAACTCGCCGGCGTGCCGCTGCTGTTCGCGCTGGCCGGCGACGCCCCGGCGCGATGGGGCGCGCTGCTGGTGGACATCGGCAAGTGGCTCGCCGGCGGCGCCGTCGTGCTCACCGTGCTGGGCGCGCGCTTCACGCGCACGCTGGGGCGGCTGCGCGTCGCGCTCGACGCGGTGCTCGACGTCGACAACTACTTCCGCGACCCGCACGACCGGCTGCCGCCGCGCGCGCGCATCTTCTCGCGCTACGCGTCGCTGCTCGACTACCTGCGCCGGCGCGGCTACGCGCGGCTGGTGATCGTCGCGCACAGCCAGGGCAGCGTGATCAGCGCCGACCTGCTGCGCCACCTGCACCGCGGCGGGCGGCTACGCGGCGTCGCCGGCGACGCGCCGCGGGCGATGTTCACGCTGGGCTCGCCGCTGCGCGACCTCTACGCGGCGCGCTTTGCACTGCTGTACCGCTGGATGGGCGCACCCAGCGCGTCGTTCGCCGCCGCGACGCCGACGCCGGCGCAGCTCGGCCTCGACGAGTGGGTCAACGCGTACCGCGCCGGCGACTACGTCGGGCGCGCGCTGTGGACCCCTGCCGACGCGCCGGGCGCCTTCGACGTCGCACGCCTCGACGCGCAGGGCCGCGTGGTGGCGGCGCGCGACGGCGGGCGCACCGAGTTCTGCCTGGGCGCCGGCGCGCACACGCACTACTTCGACGACGATGCCGTCGCGGTGGCCGCCGAGCTCGACCGGCTGATCGCCGGCACGGCGCCGGGCAGCTGATCGGCGCGGCCTACACTGCGCGCCCATGCCGCGCGCGCACCTCGAACTGCTCGCCCCCGCCCGCGACGCCGCGATCGGCATCGAGGCGGTCGACCACGGCGCCGATGCCGTGTACATCGGCGGGCCGGGATTCGGCGCGCGCGACAAGGCGAGCAACCCGGTGGCCGACATCGCGCGGCTGGCGCGCCACGCGCACCGCTTCGGCGCGCGCGTCTTCGTCACGCTGAACACGATCCTGCGCGACGACGAACTGGAGCCCGCGCGCCGCCTGGCGTGGCAGCTGCACGACGCCGGCGTCGACGCGCTGATCGTGCAGGACATGGGGCTGCTCGAGCTCGATCTGCCGCCGATCCAGCTGCACGCCAGCACGCAGACCGACATCCGAACGCCGGCCAAGGCGCGCTTCCTGCAGGACGTCGGCTTCTCGCAGATGGTGCTGGCGCGCGAGCTGGACCTCGCGCAGATCCGCGCCGTCGCCGCCGAGGTGCGCGACGCGGTGCTCGAGTTCTTCGTGCACGGCGCGCTGTGCGTGGCCTACAGCGGACAGTGCTACATCAGTCACGCGGTGACCGGGCGCAGCGCCAACCGCGGCAGCTGCAGCCAGGAGTGCCGCCAGCCTTTCACGCTGATCGACCCACAGGGGCGCGTCGTCGCGCACGACAGGCACGTGCTCAGCCTGAAGGACAACGACCAGAGCGCGAACCTCGAGGCGCTGGTCGACGCCGGCATCCGCAGCTTCAAGATCGAGGGCCGCTACAAGGACATGGCGACGGTGAAGAACGTCACCGCGCACTACCGCCGGCTGCTCGACGCGCTGCTCGAGCGCCGCACGGACCTGCGCCCGGCCAGCAGCGGGCGCTGCCGCCACACGTTCACGCCGCGGCCCGAGCTCGGCTTCAACCGCGGCGGCACCGACTACTTCGTGCACGGCCGCCGGCCCCTCGACGAGGGCGACATCGGCGCTTTCGACACGCCCAAACACGCCGGGCTGCCGGTGGGCCGCGTCGTGCAGGTCGGTGCCGACCACGTCGACCTCGACACCGGCGACGCCGCGCTGGCGCTGCACAACGGCGACGCGCTGACCTGGCGGGACCGCCTGGGCCGCCTGCACGGCGTGCCGGTCAACACCGCCACGCCCCTCGACGGGCCCGGCGGCACGCGCTGGCGCATCGTGCCCAACCTGCCGCGCGGCCGGACGCTGGCCGACCTGATGCGCGACGCCGACCTGCGGCGCGACACCGCGGTCGCGCGCAACCGCGACATGGCGTGGGAGCGGCTGCTCGCGAAGCCGTCGGCCGAGCGGCGCATCGCCGCCGACCTGACGCTGGCGCAGGTGCGCGGCGACGGCCCCGACGGCTTCGAGCTGACGATCAGGGACGCCGACGGCCACCGCGGCATCGCGCGCGTCGTGCACCCGCACGAGCCGGCCCGCGACGCGCGGCGCGCCGAGGCGCAGCTCAAAGACGCGCTGGCCAGGCTCGGCGACACGATCTTCGAGGCGCGCCGCGTGCGGCTGGCGCTGGCGCAACCCTGGTTCGTGCCGGCGTCGGTGCTCAACGCCCTGCGCCGCGACGCGGTGGCCGCGCTCGAGGCCGCGCGCGCCGCCGCGTGGCGGCGGCTGCCGCGCGCCGAGCCGGCCGACCCGCCGGCGATCTACCCCGACGACGCGCTGACCTACCTCGCCAACGTCTACAACCACCGCGCCGCGGCGTTCTACGCGCGCCACGGCGTGAAGGTCGTCGACGCGGCGTACGAGAGCCACGAGGCGCTGGGCGACGTGAGCCTGATGATCACCCGGCACTGCGTGCGCCACAGCCTGAGCCTGTGCCCGAAGCAGGCCAAGGGCGTGACGGGGGTACAGGGCACCGTGCGCGCCGAGCCGCTGACGCTGCTGCACGGCGACGAGCGCTTCACGCTGCGCTTCGACTGCAAGCCCTGCGAGATGCACGTCGTCGGCGCGATGCGCCCGCAGGTGCTGCGCCAGCTGAAGGCGCAGCCGCTGTCGTTCTACCGCACGCGGCCGGCGGCCGCGGCGGGCTGACGCGTCGAAGGCGGCCGCACGCCGCCGCGGCCGGCAGCGCGCCGGCTACGCCGGCGCCAGCCGCAGCGCCGGCATCAGCGCCTCGACCTCGTCGGCACCGCGGCGCGGCGCCGCTTGCGCCATCTCGGCCAGCGCGCCGAGCTCCTGCGGGTCGAGGCGCCCCACGCGCGCCGGCAGGTCCGCCAGCCGCAGCCCCTCGCGCACCCACCACGCCATCGCGGTGTGGCGCAGCCGCTGCGGCGTGACCGCGGTCGCGTCGGGCAGGCCCGCGTCGATCGCCGCGCAGGCCAGCATCGTCTGCAGGTCGACGCTGCCCATCGGCCGCCCATCGGCACCGCCGAGCAGCGGTGCGTCGCCGGCCACGGCCGGCAGCGCCTCGGCGAACCAGGACGGCAGCGGCACCTCGCGTGCCCAGGTGCCGCCCACGCGCAGCCGCAGCGCCGCGGTGTCGACGTCGGCGCGCCGCAGCGACGTCGCCTCGTCGGTCGACAGGCCCAGCAACCACAGCGCGCACGCCAGGCGCGACGGGCCCCGTGCGGCGGCCAGCAGTGCCGCGGCCTCGTCCTGCGCCAGCTCGCGCGGCGGCGGCGGCGGCGGCAGCGCTACGGCGCGCGGCGCGTTCGCGTCGTGGCCCAGCCACGGCGTGCCACCGGTGGCCGGCAGCGCCGCGGCCGCAGCCCCGTTCGGCAGCGCCGCGCCCCACGCCGTCGGCACGACGACGGTCATCGGTGCCGCCACCGCGCGCGCCGGCCGGTTGAACAGCTCGACCACGCCCATCGCCAGCAGCCCGAGCGCGAACGAACCGGCCAGCACCAGCGCGCCGTCGCGCAGGTAATCGGGCCGCCACGCGGCGTCCGGCGCGGTGGCCGGCTGCAACACCTCGACCGCAGGCTGGCGCGCCTTCTGGTTGGCCTCGAGCCGCGCCAGGCGTTCCAGCGCCTCGCGGCGCGCGCGTTCGACCGAAGTCAGGTCGTCTTCCATCGCCTTCGCCTGCGCGAACCGCGCCGAGAAGCTGCGCAACCCCTGGCGTTCGGCGGCCTGCTGCTGCTGCAGCCGCTCGACGTTGGCGCGCGTGGTCACCACCTCCTCCTGCGCCTTCGCCAGCGCGTTCTCCTGGCTGACGGCGCGGCGCTGCACGATCTGCGCCTCCAGTTCGCCCAGGCGGGTGCGCATCGCGCGCGCGCGCTGGTCCATCGCGAGGAACTCCTCGGTGTAGACACGGCCCAGTTCGCGCAGCTCCTCGCGCAGCTGCGAGGCACGGGCCTCGAGCCCGGCCAGCGTCGGGTCGTCGCGCGCCGACACCACGCCCTGGCCCTTGTCGACCGCCTCCTGCAAGGCGCGCAGCCGCGCCTCGGCGGTGGCCTGCTTCTCGACCGCGTTGTTCAGCGCCGTGGCCAGGCCGCGCGTGCGCGCCACGGCCTCGTTCTCCTCGCGCTCGCCCGACGCGATGTTCGCGCTGCCGCGGAACTGCTCGAGCCGCGCGCGCCGCTGCGCGGCCGCCTGCTCGAGCCGCGCCAGTTCGTCGCGCAGTTGGTCGATGCGCTCGTCGCCCGCGCTGCCGTAGGCGGCGAACAGCTGCTCGCGGTACGCCCCGATCAGCTCGTTCAGCGCCGCGGCCAGCAGGGCCGGCGGCGACCCCACCGCGGCGAGTTCGATCACCGTCGACCCCGGCACCAGCGCCACGGCGACCATCCGCTGGATGCGCGACACCGGGTCGCCCTCGGCCGGGTCGAGGCGCAACCCCAGCGCCACCAGGCGCTGGTGCGCCTGCTCGATCAACGGGCGGCTGCCCAGCCGCTGCACCTGAGCGGCCAGGTCGGCGCCCAGGTCGCCGGCGGGCGCCGACGCCGCCGCGGCGATCGACGGCAGCGTCACCTGGATGCGCGCGATCGCGCGGTACTCGGCGGGCCGCAGCAGGTTCCACGCCATCCCGGCGACGGCGCAGACCAGGAACACCGCGAGGAACACCGCGAGCCGCCGGCGGTTGCCGCGCCAGGCCGGGTCGCGACGCGCCGAAGCGTCGCCCGCGTCCGTCGCCGCCAGTCCGGGATGGATCACGCGCATGTGGGGATGGGCAGGTGGGCGGGCGCGGGCGGCCCGACGGACGGGGGATGCGTATCGTGCCACGCCCGCCGCGAGTGCGAGCCACCTGAATCGAGGGAGTCGCGCCTTTGCGCCCGCACCGGGTCGTGCCACAGTGCGGGCGCTGCCGGCAGCGCCCTCACCGTACCGTTCGACGTCACGACGCCCCCCTGGTCCCCGTCCACACGTCGCGGCGGCGCGTCGCGCTGGGGGCCGGGCGTGCTGCTGGCACTGCTGCTCGCCGTCGCCGCCGGCTGGGCGCTGTGGCCCGACGACGACGACGCGGCTGCCGCGCGCAGCTACGAAGAACTCACCGGCGGCCTGTTCGCGTCGCCGCCGCAGGGCCCGTTTCGCGCGCCGGTGGTGCGCGAACTGAAGCTGCCGACCTTTGCCGATGCCACCAGCGTGTGGGGCGCCACCGGGCGGGACTTCAGCGGCGGCGTCTGGGTCGGGGTGTCGACCGCGCCGGCCGGCAGCAGCGCACGCCTGTTCCAGTACAACGCGTCGACCGACACCTGGCACGACCGCGGCAGCGTCGTCGAGCAGCTCGCGGCGGCCGGTCTGGCGCGCAGCGGGCAGGGCCAGAACAAGATCCACTCGAAGATCGTCCCGGCCGGCGACGGCTGGCTGTACTTCGCCTCGTCCGACGAGGAGGGCGAGTCGCCGCGCGGCGACGTGCTGCCGCGTTGGGGCGGCCACCTGTGGCGCATCCATCCGCAGCGTCACGTCTGGCAGCACCTGCTGGCCACGCCCGAGGGCCTGGTCGCCGTCAGCGGCGTCGGGCGCCACGTCTACGCGCTCGGCTACTGGGGGCACGTGCTGATCCAGTACGACACCGCCACCGGCGCGACGCGCCGCGTGGCGGTCGGCTCGGTCGACGGCCACGTCTCGCGCAACTTCCTCGCCGACATCCGCGGCCACGCCTACGTGCCGCGGTTGCGCGCGCAGGCCGGCAAGGCGCCCGGCGTCACGCTGGTGGAGTACGACGCCGACCTGCGCGAGGTCGCCGAGACGCCGCTCGAGCATTACCTGGGCCGCGGCACGCCCGGTGCCAACCACGGCATCGTCGGCGTGGCCTACCTGAGCGACGGCAACCTGCTGTTCACCACGCACGTCGGCCACCTTTACCGCATCGAGCCGAGGCCGGGCGCGCCGTCCCGGGTGACCGCGCTGGGCGCGTGGCCGCCAGGCGCACCGGCCTATGGCCCGTCGCTGTTCGCGCTGGGCGGCCGCGACTGGGTGGCGGGCGTCGTGCAGGCGCGCAGCGGCTTCCAGTGGGTGGCCTTCGAGCCGGCCACGCAAGTGGCCAGCACGCACCCGATCGACCTGCGCGGGCTGGACAAGGTGCTGCTGTACGGGTCGGTCACGCGCGATAACGCGGGCCGCGCCTACCTCGGCGGGTGGGCCGCCGGCGTCGGCGGACAGCGCCCGCTGGTGTTGCAGGTCGACCCGGCGGGCCGGTAGGCACGGGTGTCAGCGCAGCGGCGTGCCGCCCGTCGCGCCCGTCACCTGCACCTGGGCCGCGAGTTCGCCGGCCCGGAACCAGTACCTCACCGTGCGTCGCGGCCCGGCGACCTCGGCGCCGACGCGGTCGCCGTCCTCGATCAGGCGCACGCGGTGCGGCGCCGGCGGGCCAAGGCGCGTGGGCAGCATCACCACCAGGAACTGATCGGCCGCCGCGTCGGCCAGCGGCATCAGTTCCAGCCGCCAGCGGCCCGTCTCGCTGCGGTGCGCCGGCGAGCGCTCGATCACGTCGAGCAGCTTGCCGTCCTCGTCGAAGTTCCTGCCATCGACGAGGAACTCGAGCCCCCGCCCGCCGACGGGCAGCAGCGCCGCGGCGCGCGGCAGCAGCACGTGGCCCTCGAGCCGGCCGCCCTGGCGCCCCGCCCCCTTGCCGGGCAGCACCTCGGCGACGAATCGCCGGCCGTCGACGCGAGGCTGCAGCGCGGTGTGCAGCAGCCAGCGCTTGCGAAAGACCGGCTTCGTCGCCACCACGTCGTCGTACACGACGACGACGTCGTCGACGCGGTCGTAAGCGAACACGCGCCACGCGCGCTCGACGCGCCGCGTGCGGTGCGAGAAGGTGCCCCTGCCCGACAGCTCGTTGGTGTAGGCCGCGGTGACGTCGGCGACCGCCAGCGTGATGCCCTGGTCGTCGCGGTAGTCGACGATGTCGCCGGTTTCGTAGATCGCGCGCTTGTCCTGCCACTCGGCCAGGTCCAGCGGCGCGGCTTCGACGCCCCAGCCCGAACCGATGCGACGCTGGCCGCCGTCGTTGGCGATGAAACGCGGGCTCTCGCGCGGCTGGGCCGGCATCGGCACCGTGTCGTCGGGGTCGGTCACGGTGATCGCGTTGTGCGCGACGGTCTGGTAGCTGTAGTTCAGGTGATGGTCCGAGCCGTAGCCGCTGCCGTAGTTGGCGCCGCTGTCCAGCGCCAGCGCGCCGCCCCGGTAGATCGTGAAGCTGCCCTGGTCCAGGTGCGAGTGCGACCAGAAGTTGTCGCCGGCCTTGAAGGTCACGTAGGTGGCCTCGTCGCTCCAGTCCGCGCGTGCGATCACGAGCCCGATGCCGTCGAAGTGCCGCGACAGCGGCAGTCGCGACCGGGCGCCCGCATCCGCGAGACTCGCGTCTGGAAACGGCCCCCAGGGCCACGACAGCGGGGCGACCCGCCGCGGCGGCCGGGGACCGTACGCCGCCGCGTGCCGGTACTCGATGGCCAGCGCCGCCTGGTCGGGTACCGGCCGGTCGAAGAACGACCCGTCGCCCAGGCGCATGTGGGTGCCGTCCGGGCGCGTGCGGTGGACGAGGAAGTCGAGGAAGCCGCGCAGCCCGGGTTCGGCGGCGAACACGTCCTCGCCGGTGGCCGCGCGCCACATCGCCGGCACCTGGTACACCGCGCCGCCGATGCCGATGCCGACGTACTCGCCGCCCTCGTGCCACCCGCCGTGACGACCCATCACCTGGCGCCACACCGGCAGCACGCGCTGCTTCCACAGGTCGTGGGTGAAGCGCATCACCGGCTCGCCGCGCGGGTCGTCGCCGTACAGCGCGATCGCGCAGGCCACCAGCGCCTGGAACGGCGCGTTGTACAGGTACACGTTGTAAGGCGACAGGCGCTCGGTGCGGATGAACTGCACCAGGTACTCGCAGCCGTCGGCCAGTTTGGCGCGCAGGCTGGCGCGCTGCTCGTCGGTCCAGCGGTCGTGCAGCCAGTCGTAGGCCACCGCCAGCGGCCGCACCTGGGCGTGCCCGCGCCAGTTGGGCTCGACGGCCAGCAGTTGCGCGTGCAGGGCCGCGAGGTCCTGGCTGCCCGGTTCGAGCAGTTCGAGCAGGACGCGCGCCTGCACGTCGCGGCCGGCCACGCGTCGCATCGGTTCGACATAGCCCTTGCCGTCGCTGCGCAGACGCGCGAGATCCGATGCCGACGGATGCGGCAGCCGAGGGTGCCGGGTGCGGAACTCCGGCAGCGACAGCGGCGGCAACGCCTCGCCCGGCGACAGCTGCGGCATCGTCGACTCGTCGACCGCCACCTCGGTGTGCGGCGACGAGACGAGCAAGCCCGCCGCCACCAGCGCCCCGAGCGTGCCGACGCCCGCCGCGACCATCGCACGCCGGCGCGTCGGCCGCTGCGGCAAAGCAAGCCGCGGCGACGCCTGCGGCGTCGACAAGGCGGACCGGAACAGGTGCACCAGCACCGCGTGGACCCACCATGCCGCGACGCAGCCGATGAGCACGTTGGTCGGGTCCGGCTTCTTTCCCGGCATGAACAGCTTCAGCACCTCGACGGCCAGCGCCACCGCCGCCGCGACGAGCCCCGCCTTCCAGCCGCCGCGACCCTCGGGCCACCACGCCCAGGTCGCCAGCCCCACCGCCGCGTAGGCGCCGGCGTTGGCCAGCAGGCTCCACATCGCCTCGGTCTCGGAGGTGTAGTAGTGGTAGTAGAAGGGCAGGAACCGGGTCTCGGCCAGCTTGGTGGTGGCCACCCAAGCGGGATCGAGGTGGCCGGTGAATCCGTTCAGCACGGCCAGCAGCACCAGGTACAGCGGGGCGCCGGCCAGCACGGCGGCGCGCACCGTTCGGCGGTGGCGCAGCGCAAGGTCGACCGAGAAGCCACGCTGCAGCGCCCACCCCCAAGCGACACCGACGGTGCGCGTCAGCACCGAGATCCCCTGACTCACTCCCGACGCCAGGACGAGTTGCACCAGTTCGATGACCACGCCTGCGGCCATGCCCCACGCCACTGCCGTTCCCAGCCGCAGCGCCGGGAACGCCAGCCCCAGCAGCGCGCCCAGCGGTGCGGCGACGATCGCCTCCGCCGCCAGCTTCACCGAACACCCGACGACGCCGCCGCACGTACCGGCCACGACGGGCGCCACCTGCCCCGGGTTCGCCAGCTTCGCGGCGACCTCGTTCGACGACACCAGGACGTCGTACGGAAAGAACGTCAGTGCAGCGTAGGCCAGCACGTACAGCGCCAGCGTCGCGCGCCAGGCCTGCGGGCCGCCGGCGCGAAAGCGCTGCCACAGCGCCAGCAGACGCTCACCGGCACCCAGCCACACCGCGACCCCGATGCCCGTGCCGATCGTCTCGGCGATCAGGTCGTTCTGCGACACGGTGCGCGGCGGGA
>NZ_DAOKZA010000060.1:0-6402 GCF_035325925.1 Azohydromonas sp.
GGTGATCATCCTCGAGACGATCGCGGTGGTGCTGACGGCGCGCGGGTCGCGTTGACCGCGGCAGGTGGCTGGCCGGCGCCGCAACGCGTGCGCGGCGGCGCCCGCGACGCGTCGCCCGATGTCGCGGACGCGTATGATCCTGCCGGTCGATTTCGTGGAGCGGCCGCATGCCACGCACCGTCGCCGACCTCGACGCCGTGGCCCTGCGGCTCGGCGCCGATGAGCGCACCCATCTGGTCGACAGGCTGCTTGCAGGCCTGCCCGTGGATCCCGACGTCGCGCACGACGGGTCGGCCGAGGCGCTGCGCCGTGCACGCGAACTCGAATCCGGCGCGGCGGAGGCCGTACCGCTCGACGATGCCGTCTCGCGTGCCTGGGCCGTCATGCGATGATCGTGCGGGCGCACCCGTCGGCCGAGCCGGAACTCGTCGACGGCGTCGCCCACGACGTGACGGTGGCCGGGAGGAGGCTCGGCGAGCCCTTCCTCGCCGAGTTCGAGCGCTGCGTGGCGCCGCCGCGTGCTCCGCCCTCAATCGGTTCGCCGTGGGAACGGGCGTTGCGCCGGTTGCGCAGGTTGCGCCTGCGGCGATTCCGGTCCAGCATCGACTGCACGGTGACCAGCGAAGCCTTGTACATCGTGGCCCTGGCGCACGACCGCCGGCGCCCCGGCCACCGGCGGGCGCGCACGTAGCGCGCGCGCCCGGCACGCGGCCTGCGGCGCCCCGACAGCGGGTCGCTGCACTCGCCGGACCGGCCCCATGAACACCGCCGCCGACCTCACCGGCTACGGCTTCGCCGTGGCGGCGCTGCTGTACGCCGCCTACGCGGCGCACCTGCTGCGCGACGTGCGGCGCGACCGGCTGCCGGCGTCGTGGCCGTTCGTCGGCGCGGTGGTGGCCAGCGCGCTGTGGGGCGCGGTGGGCGTGGTCGAGGTCTGGGTCACCGGCGACGCCACGGCGCCGTCGATCGTCGCGGCCGACCTGCTGCGCCACGCGCTGTGGTTCGTGTTCCTGCTCGGCGCGACGAGCGCGCCCGCGGCCGGCGTCGCCGCGTGGCGCCGCTTCGGCGCGACGGGGCTGGCGGCCGCGGCGCTGATCGCCGCGGTGGTGGCCTTGCTGGCGGCCGCCGCGGTGCACCCGCCCGCGCTGGCGTGGCGCGAGCGCTTCGAGCCGCTGCTGCTGCTCGGCCTGGCGGTGCTCGGGCTGCTGCTGGTCGAGCAGCTGTTGCGCAACCTGCCCGAGGACTCTCGCTGGAGCGCCAAGCCGCTGTGCCTGGCGCTGGGCCTGGTGTTCGTGTTCGACCTGTTCCTGTGGTCGCAGGCGGTGCTGTTCACCGAGCTCGACAGCGACGCGCTGGCGGTGCGCGGCGCGGTGCACGCGCTGGCGGTGCCGCTGCTGTTCGTCGCGTCGATGCGCCACGCGAACCGCGCCGCGAGGCTGAAGGTCTCGCGCGAGGCGGCGTTCCACTCGGCCACGCTGCTGCTGGCCGGCGCCTACCTGCTGTTCATGTCGGCGGTGGGCTACTACGTGCGCTACACCGGCGGCGAGTGGGGGCGCGCGCTGCAGATCGCGCTGCTGGTGGCGGCGCTGGCCGGGCTGGCGGTGCTGGCGGTGTCGGGCACGGTGCGCGCGCGGCTGCGCGTGTTCCTCGCCAAGCACCTGTTCCACTACCGCTACGACTACCGCAAGGAGTGGCTGCAGTTCACGTCGCGGCTGACGGCCACCACGTCGCCGCAGCAGCTGGGCACCTCGGTGGTCCACGGGCTGGCCGACCTGGTCGAGAGCCCCGCCGGCACGCTGTGGCTGCGCACCGCCGACGGCACCGCGTTCGTCAACGCCGGCGGCTGGAACATGCCGGCCAGCGCCTCGCGCGACGGCGCCGAATCGCCGTTCGCGGCGTTCCTGGCCGAACGCGGCTGGATCGTCGACCTCGACGAGCTGCGCCGCGACCCCGCGCGCTACGACCACGTCGAGCCGCCCGCCGGCGTGCGCGCCGCGCCGCAGGCCTGGCTGGTGGTGCCGCTGATCGTCGGCGACGCGCTGACGGGCTACGTGGTGCTGGCGCAGCCGCGCACGCCGCTGGATCTCGACTGGGAAGTCACCGACCTGCTGAAGACCGCCGCGCGCCAGGCCGCGGCATTCCTCGCGCAGGTGCAGGCCACCGAGGCGCTGCTCGAGGCGCGCAAGTTCGACGCCTTCAACCGCATGTCGGCCTTCGTCGTGCACGACCTGAAAAACATCGTGACACAACTCTCGCTGCTGCTGAAGAACGCCCAGCGCCACCGCGACAACCCCGAGTTCCAGCAGGATATGCTGGCCACCGTCGAGAACTCGCTCGACAAGATGCGCCAGCTGATGCTGCAGCTGCGCGAGGGCCAGGCCCCGGCCGCCGGCCGGCCCAGCGGCGTCGACCTGGCGCCGATCGCCGAGCGGCTGGCAACGATGGCGCGCGAGCGCGGGCGCGAGGTGGAGGTGAAGGTGGTCGACCGCGTGATGACCCGGGGGCACGAGGAGCGCGTCGAGCGCGTGCTCGGCCACCTGGTGCACAACGCGCTCGACGCCACGCGGCCCGACCAGCGCGTGTGGCTGACGCTGCAGCGCGCCAGCGGCCAGGCGCGCATCGAGGTGGGCGACACCGGGCACGGCATGTCGCCCGAGTTCGTCGCCCAGCGGCTGTTCAAACCGTTCAGTTCGACGAAAAGGACCGGCATGGGCATCGGCACCTTCGAGAGCTTCCAGTACGTGCAGGAACTGGGTGGCAAGATCGAGGTCCAGAGCGAGGAAGGCGTCGGCACGGTGATCACGCTGCTGATGCCCCTGTTCGACAGCGGCCACGACGACCGGCCCGCCGCCCTTCCCGCGTGATCTGTCCTGCCGTCTTCCGCGTGATCGCCGCCGCGCCCGCCACCCCGCCCGCCGCATGAGTGCCACCCGCCAGCCGCCGCTGCTGATCGTCGAGGACGACCTTGCGCTGCAGAAGCAGATCAAGTGGTCGCTCGACGGCTGGGAGGTGGTGACCGCGCACGACCGCGACGGCGCGCTGGTGGCGATGCGACGCCACGGCCCGGCGGTGGTGACGATGGACCTGGGGCTGCCGCCCGACCCCGACGCGACGTCGGAAGGCTTCAGGCTGCTCGAGCAGTTGCTCGACGCCGACCCGAACGTCAAGGTGATCGTGCTCACCGGCCAGAACGACCAGGCCAACGCGCTCAAGGCGATCGCGCTGGGCGCCTACGACTTCTTCGCCAAGCCGTTCGAGCCCGAGCTGCTGAACCTGACGATCGCGCGCGCCTACCGCGTGTGGGAGCTGCAGACCGAGAACCAGCGGCTGCAGCAGATGCACCAGCCCGACGCGCTCGCGGGGCTGGTCACGCGCGACGCGGCGATGCTGCGCCTGTGCCGCACGATCGAGAAGGTGGCGCCCAGCAACGCCACGGTGATGCTGCTCGGCGAGTCGGGCACCGGCAAGGAGGTGCTCGCGCAGGGGCTGCACGAGGCGAGCCGGCGCAAGGGCAAGTTCGTCGCGATCAACTGCGCGGCGATCCCCGAGAACCTGCTCGAGAGCGAGCTGTTCGGCTACGAGAAGGGCGCGTTCACCGGCGCCGCGAAGACCACGCCCGGCAAGATCGAGACCGCCGACGGCGGCACGCTGTTCCTCGACGAGATCGGCGACCTGCCGCTGCCGCTGCAGTCCAAGCTGCTGCGCTTCCTGCAGGAGCGCAAGGTCGAGCGCCTGGGCGGCCGGCAGGAGATTGCGATCGACGTGCGCGTGGTCTGCGCGACGCACCAGGACCTGCAGGGGCAGATCCGCGACGGCCGCTTCCGCGAGGACCTGTACTACCGGCTGGCCGAGATCGTCGTGGAGATCCCGCCGCTGCGCGACCGCCAGGGCGACGCGGTGCTGCTGGCGCACGCGTTCCTGCGCCGCTTCGCGCAGGAGCAGCGCCGCAGCCTGGCGTTCACCGACGAGGCGCTGACCGCGATCGACCGCCACGCCTGGCCGGGCAACGTGCGCCAGTTGCTCAACGTGGTCAAGCGCGCGGCGATCATGGCCGAGGGCAACCGCGTCGGCTGCGACGACCTCGGCCTACCCGTCGCCGCGACCGACCGCACCGGCGACGACCCCGACACGCTCGACCTGCGCACCGTGCGCGAGCGCGCCGAGCGCGCCGCGGTGATCGCCGCGCTGGCGCGCACCAACGACAACATCGCCAAGGCGGCCGAACTGCTCGGCGTCAGCCGCCCTACCCTGTACGACCTGCTGCACCGGCTCGCCATCAAGACCTGACCGGCGCGCCGCACCAGCCACGCACACCCACGGAAGTCCTGCCATGCGCACGCCCCGCCCCCTGATCGCCGCCGTCGCCGCCGCCGCGCTGCTCGCCGCCTGCGGCGGCGGCGACAGCCCCGAGACGCTGATCGCCTCGGCGCGCGAGTACATCGCGAAGAAGGACCACCCCGCAGCGATCATCCAGCTGAAGAACGCGCTGCAGAAGGACGTCAACTCGGCCGAGGCGCGGTTCCTGCTGGGCCAGTCGCTGCTGGCCAACGGCGACCCGGTGGGTGCCGCGGTCGAGTTGCGCAAGGCGCGCGACCTGAAGCACCCCGACGCGCAGGTCGTGCCGCTGCTGGCCGGCGCGATGCTGCAGCAGGGTCTGTTCAAGGCGGTCAACGACGAGTTCGAGGCGCTGGAGCTCGACGACCCGAAGGCGCAGGCCGACCTGAAGGTCGCGCTGGCGTCGGCGTACGCGGCGCGCGGGCTGTCGGAGCCCACCGAGAAGGCCGTGCAGGCGGCGCTGCAGGCGCAGCCCGAGCACGCCGGCGCACGCGTGTTCCAGGCGCGGCTGCTCGCCGGCAAGCGCGACTTCGAAGGGGCGATGAAGGTCGTCGACGAGGTCATCGCGCAGTTCCCGCAGGACGACGCGGCATGGAAGATCAAGGGCGACCTGGTGCAGTTCGCGCGCCGGGACGCCGAGGGCGCGCTGGCCGCGTTCCGCAAGGCCGTCGAGCTGAACCCGCGCAACCTCGAGGCGCACGCCGGCGCGCTGGCGATGCTGTTCGCGAGCAACGACGCCGAGAAGGTCAAGCCGCAGCTCGAGGCGCTGAAGAAGGTCTACCCGAAGCATCCTCAGACGCGCTACTTCGAGG
This sequence comes from Azohydromonas sp., assembly GCF_035325925.1. Classification (NCBI taxonomy): domain Bacteria; kingdom Pseudomonadati; phylum Pseudomonadota; class Betaproteobacteria; order Burkholderiales; family Sphaerotilaceae; genus Azohydromonas; species Azohydromonas sp. The sequence goes on from NZ_DAOKZA010000060.1 coordinate 5,148, forward strand.
CGCAGCTGGCGTTCCTGCAGCGCGACTTCGCGAAGGCCAAGGAACTGATCACGCCGCTGGCGCAGTCGGGCGGGAACAACGTGCGCGTGCTGCAGCTCGCAGGTGCGGTCGAGCTGCAGGCCGGCACCCCGGCGCAGGCCGAGAACTACCTGTCGAAGGCGCTGCAGATCGCCCCCGGCCTGCCGCTGGCGCGGCGGCTGCTGGCTCAAGCCTACCTGCGCACCGGGCAGTCCGACAAGGCGCTCGCGACGATCGAGCCGGCGCTGCGCGCCCCCAACGTCGACGCCGGTACCGTCGCGCTGGCCGCCGAGGCGAACCTGCTCGCCGGCAACACCAAGGAGGCCACCGAGCTATTCGCCCGCGCCGCCAAGCTCAACCCGAAGGACGTGCGCAGCCGCTCGGCGGTGGCGCTGGCCGAGATGTCGCGCGGCAACGTCGCCGACGGCTTCGAGCAGCTCGAGGAGCTCGCCGCGGAGGACAAGGCCGGCATCACCGCCGACATGGCGCTGATCAGCGCGCACCTGGTGCGCCGCGAGTTCGACGCCGCGCTGAAGGCGATCGACGCGCTGCAGAAGAAGCAGCCCGACAAGCCGCTGGCGCTGAACCTGCGCGCCCGCGTGCAGCTGGCGATGAAGCAGCCCGACGCGGCGCGCCGCAGCTTCGAGGAGGCGGTCAAGCTCGACGCGGCGTACTTCCCGGCGGCCGCGGGGCTGGCCGCGCTCGACCTGGCCGACCAGAAACCCGACGCGGCACGCCAGCGCTTCCAGGCGGTGCTGGCAAAGAACCCGAAGAGCGTGCCGGCGCTGCTCGGGCTGGCCGAACTCAGCGCACGCACCGGCGGCAGCAAGGACGAGGTCACCAAGCTGCTGACCGACGCAGTCAACGCCGCGCCCGACGCGGCGCGCGCGCGCGTGCTGCTGGTCGACCACCACCTGCGCAACAACCAGGTGCGCGAGGCGATGACGGTGGCGCAGGCCGGTGTCGCCGGCCAGCCGAACAACGCCGACCTGGTCGACGCGCTCGGCCGGGTACAACTCGCCGCCAACGACCACCAGCAGGCCGTGGCGAGCTTCAACAAGCTCGCCGGGATGGTGCCCAAGTCGGGGCTGCCGCACCTGCGGCTGGCCGCGGTGCGGCTGGCGATGAAGGACCAGGCGGCGGCGCGCCAGAGCCTGCAGCGTGCGCTGTCACTGTCGCCCAACCTGCTGCCGGCGCAGCAGCAGCTGATCGCGCTCGACATGGCGGCGAAGAAGCC
>NZ_DAOKZA010000060.1:6502-15838 GCF_035325925.1 Azohydromonas sp.
ATCGAGGTGCAGAAGAAGGCCATCGCGGCGCAGCCGAACGCGCACGCGTTCAAGCTGACGCTGGCCAACATCTACATCAAGGCCGGGCGCAAGGCCGACGCCGAGAAGGAGCTGAACGGGCTGGCGCAGCTGGGCGACAAGTTCAACGGCCAGGCCGAGGTCGCGCGGCTGCTGAAGTCGCTGAAGGAAGGCTGACGCGGTCGGCTGCGGGCGGCGCGGCGGCCCTCCAGCCGACGACGGCGGTTGCACCGGCCTCGATTGGGCCGCGGCCGCTGCGCCGCCCTCAAGTGGGCCGCGGCGGCGGTCGATAACCCGTCAGGCGGGCCCGCCCGCCGCACGACGATGACCGCCACGCGCCCCCGCCAACCGCCCTGCACCGGCCCCGCGCCGGCGCCGTGCCGGCGATGAAGAAGTCGCTGCGCTCGCAGCTGCGCAAGGCCGCGCACGAGGGCGTGCGCCACGCGGTCGGCTTCCTGCCGCGCGAGCTGCGCTTCGCGCTGTTCCGCTCGCTGATCGACTGCGACCCGCGTCCCGACCCGCGCCTGGCGCTGAAGATCGCCGAGACGCGCGACGAGCTCGAGGCGTGTTTCCGCATCCTGCACGACGCCTACGTCGCCAGCGGGTTCATGCAGCCCGACCCGTCGGGGATGCGCGTGACGCCTTACCACGCGCTGCCCACCACGACCACGCTCGCCGCCACGTTCGACGGCGAGGTCGTCGGCACGATGTCGCTGATCCGCGAGGGCGTGTTCGGCTTCCCGCTGCAGTCGGTGTTCGACCTGTCGCAGGTGCGCGTGCGCGAGGGCCGCATCGCCGAGATCTCGGCGCTCGCGGTGCACCCGGCGTTCCGCAAGACCGGCGGCGCGATCCTGTTCCCGCTGATGAAGTTCATGTACGAGTACTGCACGCAGTACTTCGACACGCGGCACCTGGTGATCGCCGTCAACCCGAACAAGATCGAGCTGTACGAGTCGCTGCTGCTGTTCGAGCGGCTGCAGCAGCACGCCGTCGACCGCTACGACTTCGCCAACGGCGCGCCGGCGGTGGGCGCGACGCTGGACCTGCAGCGCGCGCGCGTCGAGTTCGAGGCGCTGTACGGGCGCCGGTGCGAGCGCAAGAACCTGCACCGCTACTTCGTCGAGTCGCGCATGCCGAACATCGCGCTGCCCTCGCGCGCGTACCACACCACCAACGACCCGGTGATGACGCCCGAGCTGCTCGATCACTTCTTCAACCGGCGCACGAGCGTGTTCGAGTCGCTGGACCTGCGCCGTCGCGTGCTGCTGCATTCGATCTACGACCTGCCCGAGTACCAGGCGGTGCTGCCGCCGCTGCCGTCGGGCAGGCTGCAGGGCATCGCACTGCGCCGCCACCAGCGCTACTCGCTGAAGTGCCCGGCGCGGCTGCAGCTCGGCGTCGGCGGCGAGACGGCCACGATCGACCTCGAGGTGGTCGAGGTCTCGCTGTCGGGCTTCCAGGCCGTCGCGCGACGCCCCCTGCCGCTCGACACCTGGGGCACGGCCACGGTCGAGCTCGGGCTGGGCGTGCGCTCGACGCTGAGGGTCGCCGCGGTGCGCGGCGTGCGCCCCGGCGCGTCGCAGGTCTACGGCTTCCGCATCGACCAGCCCGACGCGGCCTGGCGCACCTGCGTGCTGGCGCTCGAGGGCGGGCGGACGCACCGCGACCTGCTGCCGCAGGCGGCGTGAAGTCGATCCCCCGTGGCGCTTCGGCGCCTCCGCCGGCCACGCAGCGGCCCCTTCGGGGACTTGGGGGCGCCGCCGGCGGCCCGGCGAGGCCGGCTCCGCGGCGCTCGCCGGGTCGTGTCGTGCGCGGTGCGCCGGGCCCCACCTGCATCGTTCGCGGTTAGCATCGCCCGCCGTCGACACACGGCACCGACCGGGGGGCGGATGAAAACGATCGAACTGTTCCTGGAGCGCACGATCCTCGCGGGTCGCTGGCTGCTCGTGGTCTTCTACATCGGGCTGGGCGTCGCGCTGGCGATCTACGCGGTGTCGTTCGTCTCGAAGCTGGCGAAGGTCGCGGGCAGCGTGTTCGTGCTCGGCGACGCCGACATGATCCTCGCGATGCTGGCGCTGATCGACTCGGCGCTGGTGGCCAGCCTGATCGTGATGGTGATGATCGCCAGCTACGAGAACTTCGTCAGCCGCTTCGACGAGGGCGAGAGCGACATCTCGTGGCTGGGCAAGCTCAACGCCGGCAGCCTGAAGATCAAGGTCGCCTCGTCGATCGTCGCGATCTCGTCGATCCACCTGCTGCAGGTGTTCCTCAACGCGCAGCAGTACGACAACGCGAAGATCATGTGGATGACGATCATCCACGTCGTGTTCGTCGTCTCGGCGCTGCTGCTCGGCTTCCTCGAGCAGGTGATGAGCCGACTGAAGTGAAGCGGCCAAGCCCGCGCCACGGCTGGGCGAGCCGAGGGCGACGGCCGCAAGCCGAGTCTCAGCGTTCGAAGCACTCGGCGTCGGCCAGCCGAGGCGCTGCGGCGTCCTTGGGTGCGACGATGGGGTGCGCGACGCCGGGCGGCAGCGGCCAGTCGATGCCGATCACCGGGTCGTCCCAGCGGATCGCCCGTTCGCAGTCCTTCGCGTAGACGCCGGTCGTCTTGTAGAGGAAGTGCGTGTCGTCGGCCAGCGCGACGAAGCCGTGAGCGAAGCCCTCGGGGATCCACAGCTGCCGCCGGTTCGCCTCGCTGAGCTCGACGCCGACCCAGCGGCCGAAGGTCGGCGAGCCGCGACGGATGTCGACGGCGACGTCGAACGCCGCGCCGCGCACCACGCGCACCAGCTTGCCCTGCGCGTGCGGCGGCAGCTGGTGGTGCAGCCCGCGCAGCACGCCGGCCTTCGAGCACGAGTGGTTGTCCTGCACGAACGGGCGCGGCGGCGGCAGGCCGAGCTCGCGCAGCGCGGCGTCGAAGCGCGGCTGGTGGTAGCTCTCCATGAACCAGCCGCGCTCGTCGGCGAACACGGTGGGCTCGACGACGACGACGTCGGCGATGGCGGTCGCAACGAGCTTCATCGCGGCAGCCGCGGCGGTCAGTAGACGGTCTCGGCGAGCACCTGCATCAGGTACGCGCCGTAGCCGTTCTTCAGCATCGGCTGCGCCAGCCGCTCGAGCTGCGACGCGTCGATCCAGCCGGCGCGGTAGGCGATCTCCTCCGGGCACGCCACCTTCAGGCCCTGGCGCTTCTCGAGCGTGGCGATGAACTGGCCGGCCTCGAGCAGGCTGTCGTGGGTGCCGGTGTCGAGCCACGCGTAACCCCGGCCCATGATCTCGACGTCGAGCTGGCCCTGTCGCAGGTAGCGCGCGTTGACCTCGGTGATCTCGAGCTCGCCGCGCGCGCTCGGCTTGATGGATGCGGCGATGTCGCACACCTGCTCGTCGTAGAAGTACAGGCCGGTGACCGCGTAGTGGCTTCTGGGCACCTTCGGCTTCTCCTCGATGCTCAGTGCGCGCCGCTGCGCGTCGAACTCGACCACGCCGTAGCGCTCGGGGTCGTGCACGTGGTACGCGAACACCGTGGCGCCGGCGGCGCGCGCGTGCGCCGACGCGAGCATCGCCTTGAAGTCGTGGCCGTAGAAGATGTTGTCGCCCAGCACCAGCGCGCTGGGACGACCGCCGAGGAACGAACGCCCGAGGACGAACGCCTGCGCCAGACCGTCGGGGCTGGGCTGCACGCAGTAGCTCAGGTGCATGCCCCAGCGGCTGCCGTCGCCGAGCAGCGCCTCGAAGCGCGGCGTGTCCTGCGGGGTGCTGATGACCAGCACGTCGCGGATGCCGGCCAGCATCAGCGTCGACAGCGGGTAGTAGACCATCGGCTTGTCGTACACCGGCAGCAGCTGCTTGCTCAGCGCGAGCGTCGCCGGGTGCAGCCGGGTGCCGGAGCCGCCGGCGAGGATGATGCCTTTGCGTTGCATGGATGTGCGTGGAGGTCAGGCGCCGAGGACTTCGGCGAGCATGCGCTCGACACCGGCCTGCCACGGCGGCAGGTGCAGCGCGAACGCGCGGCGCAGCCTCGTCGTGTCCAGCCGCGAGTTCAGCGGCCGCCGCGCCGGCGTCGGGTAGTCCGCGGTCGGGGTCGGGCGGATCGCGTCGGGCGCGACGCGGATCGGGTGGCCGCGCGCGCGCGCCCACTCGACGACGAAGCGCGCGTAGCCGAACCAGCTCGTCTCGCCGGCGGCCACGCAGTGGTAGGTGCCGGCGAGTTCGGGCCGCGCGGCGAGCGTGCGCAGCGCGTGCGCGGTGACGTCGGCCAGCAGGTCGGCGCCGGTGGGCGCGCCGACCTGGTCGTCGATCACGCTCAGCGCCTCGCGCTCCGCGGCGAGCTTGAGCATCGTGCGCGCGAAGTTGCCGCCGCGCGCCGCGTAGACCCAGCTCGTGCGCAGGATCAGGTGCCGGCAGCCGCTGGCGCGAATCAGCGTCTCGCCTTCGAGCTTGGTGCGCCCGTACACCGACAGCGGCGCGGCCGGTGCGTCTTCGGCGCGCGGCGCGTCGCCGCTGCCGTCGAACACGTAGTCGGTGCTGTAGTGCACCAGCGTCGCACCCCGCGCCGCGGCCTCGCGCGCGATCACGCCGGGCGCGGCGGCGTTGATCGTGCGCGCCAGCTCGGGCTCGCGCTCGGCGCGGTCGACGGCGGTGTGCGCGGCGGCGTTGACGATGACGTCGGGGCGCAGCGCGCCGATCAGCGCCGGCAGCGCCTCGGGCCGCGAGAAGTCGGCGCGCCACGGCCCGGGGGTGTCGAAGTCCAGCGCGGTCAGCTCGCCCAGCGGCGCCAGCGCGCGCTGCAGTTCCCAGCCGACCTGGCCGTTGCAGCCGAGCAGCAGCAGCTTCATCGCCGCGCGTAGTTCGTCGCCAGCCAGTCGCGGTAGGCGCCGCTGCGCACCTCGGCGACCCACTGCGGGTGGTCGAGGTACCAGCGCAGCGTCTTGCGGATGCCGCTGTCGAAGGTCTCGGCCGGGCGCCAGCCCAGCTCGCGCTCGATCTTGCGTGCGTCGATCGCGTAGCGCCGGTCGTGGCCCGGGCGGTCGCTCACGTGCGTGACCAGCCGCGCGTGGGGCCCGGCCGGGTCCGGGCGCAGCTCGTCGAGCAGCGCGCAGATCGTCGCGACGATGTCGCGGTTGGGCTTCTCGTTCCAGCCGCCGATGTTGTAGGTCTCGCCGATGCGCCCGCGCTCGAGCACGGCGCGGATGCCGCTGCAGTGGTCGCCGACGTAAAGCCAGTCGCGCACCTGCATGCCGTCGCCGTAGACCGGCAGCGGCTGGCCGGCCAGCGCGTTGACGATCATCAGCGGGATCAGCTTCTCGGGGAACTGGTACGGGCCGTAGTTGTTGCTGCAGTTGGTCGTCACCACCGGCAGGCCGTAGGTGTGGTGCCACGCGCGCACCAGGTGGTCGCTGGCGGCTTTGCTCGCCGAGTACGGGCTGTTCGGCCGGTACGCGTGCTCCTCGGTGAACGCCGCGTCGCGCGGGCCCAGGCTGCCGTAGACCTCGTCGGTCGAGACGTGCAGGAAGCGGAACGACGACCTCGCGTCGCCGTCGAGCGTGCCCCAGTGCCCGCGCGCGGCCTCGAGCAGCGCGAACGTGCCCTCGACGTTGGTCTTCACGAACGCCGCCGGGCCGTGGATGCTGCGGTCGACGTGGCTCTCGGCGGCGAAGTGCACGATCGCGCGCGGGCGGTGCTCGGCGAGCAGCCGCTCGACCAGCGCGCGGTCGCCGATGTCGCCGTGCACGAACACGTGCCTGCCGTCGCCCTGCAGCGACGCGAGGTTGCGCAGGTTGCCGGCGTAGGTCAGCGCGTCGAGGTTGAGCACCGGCTCGTCGCACTGCGCGAGCCAGTCGAGCACGAAGTTGCTGCCGATGAAGCCGGCGCCGCCGGTGACGAGGATCATGGGTGTCGTATCCGTCGGCCGCGCACGCGGCGCGACATCAGCGGCGCATTCTGACGCAGGATGCCGCCGGCGCCGCGGCGGCGTGCGTCACAGCGGAAAGAACACCGGAATCGCCACCAGCGCCACCGCCTGGAACACCAGCGCCACCGGCAGGCCGGCACGCAGGTAGTCGCGCAGCGTGTACCGCCCGGGCGACATGATCATCAGGTTGGTCTGGTAGCCGTACGGCGTCAGGAAGCTGCAGCTCGCGCCGTAGATCACCGCCATCACGAACGGCCGGGGGTCGAGTCCGGTCGATTGCGCCACGCCGAGCGCCACCGGAAACGCCAGCGCCGCCGCCGCGTTGTTGCTCATCAGCTCGGTCAGCAGCCAGGTCACGACGAGGATCATCGCCAGCGCGCCGTACGGCCCGAACGCCTCGACGCCGGCCAGCAGGCCGCCGGCCAGCAGCGTGGCCGCGCCGGTGGCCGCCATGACCTGCGAGATCACCAGCGACGACGCGACGATCAGGATGATCGCGTACGGCATGTTGCGCCGCAGGTCGGCCGCCGTCGCGAAACCGAACGCCAGGAACAGCGCCAGCAGCACCAGCAGCGCCTTCAGGAAGTCGACCACGCCGAGCGCCGCCAGCGCGATCGTCGCGACGAAACCCGCGGTCGCGACCAGCCCCTTGCGCGGGTCGGTGAACTTGCGCACCTCGCGCCGCGAGACGACGACGAAGTTGCGCTGCAGGTTGTTGCGCTTCTCGAAGTCGCTGCCCACCGCCAGCACCAGCGTGTCGCCGACCTCGATCGGCAGGTTCGCGATCGGCCCGCGCAGGCGCTCGCTGCCGCGGCGCACCGCGATCACCGCGGCGTCGAACAGGGCGCGGAAGTCGACCTCCTTGATCGTGCGGCGCGCCAGCGTGGAGTTGGCGGCGACGACGACCTCGACCAGGTTGTCCAGCGGCAGCCGGTAGTGCTGGCCGTGCGTCTCGAGTCCGTCGAAGCGCGTCAGCACGTCCAGCCGCGTCACGTCGCCGGTGAACACCAGCAGGTCGCCCGACCGCAGCATGCGGTCGGGCTGCACCGGCGCGATCACGTGCCCGTCGCGCACGATCTCGGCCAGGTACAGGTGCGCCAGCTTGCGCAGGCCCGCCTGCTCGACCGTGCGCCCCAGCAGCGGCGAGTCGGGGCGCAGCGTCGCCTCGACGAAGTACTCCGACGGCGCCTCCGGCGGGGGCGCCTGCACCGGCAGCAGCCGCGGGTACAGCAGCACCATCGTCGCGCCGCAGGCGACGACGAGCAGGATGCCGACCGGGAACAGGTCGAAGATCCGCAGCGCCGGCAGGTCGCGGCCGATCATCAGGCTGTTGACGAGCAGGTTCGTCGACGTGCCCACCAGCGTCAGCGTGCCACCCAGCGACGCGGCGAAGCACATCGGCATCAGCAGCCGCGACGCCGGGTGCGCGCGCAGCGTGCGCAGCGGGCCGATCAGCGACGCGACCACCGCGGTGTTGTTCAGCAGCGCCGAGTACGCCGCCGTCGCCGCGACCAGCCTGACCAGCGCGCCGCGGTAGCCGCCGCGCACCAGCCGCTCGGCCAGCGTCTCGAGCAGATGGGCCTTGTCGAGCACCACCGACAGCAGCAGCAGCACGACCACCGTCACCAGCCCGCTGTTCGTGAACTGCGCCAGCCCGCGCTCGAGGCCGACCAGGTCGAGCAGCACGAACACGAAGGCCACCGACGCGAACAGCACGGCCGGCGCGCGCCGGCCGCGGATCAGCTCGACGACGAGCACCGCCAGCGCGGCGAAGACCACCGCCTGCTGCCAGGTCATGGCCGGCGTCCGATCAGGCGATCAGGCCCAGCTCGCGGATGCGCGCGATCACCGCGTCGGCGGCCTGCTCGGGCGTGCGGTCGGTGGTGTTCACGCGCAGCTCGGGCGACTCGGGCGCCTCGTACGGCGAGTCGATGCCGGTGAAGTTCTTCAGCTCGCCGCGGCGCGCCTTGCGGTACAGGCCCTTGACGTCGCGCGCCTCGGCCACGTCGAGCGGGGTGTCGACGTGGATCTCGACGAACTCGCCTTCGGCCAGCAGGCTGCGTGCCATCGCGCGCTCGGCGCGGAACGGCGAGATGAACGCGGTCATCACGATCAGCCCGGCGTCGACCATCAGCCGCGCGACCTCGGCGATGCGGCGGATGTTCTCGACCCGGTCGGCCTCGGTGAACCCCAGGTCCTTGTTCAGCCCGTGGCGCACGTTGTCGCCGTCGAGCAGGTAGGTGTGGTGGCCCATCGCGTGCAGCCGCTTCTCGACGAGGTTGGCGATCGTCGACTTGCCAGAACCCGACAGCCCGGTGAACCACAGCACCCCCGGGCGCTGCCCCTTGAGTCGCGAGCGCGCCGCCTTGTCGACGTCGACGTGCTGCAGGTGGATGTTGTGCGCGCGGCGCAGCGCGAAGTGCAGCATGCCGGCGCCGACGGTGTGGTTGCTCAGCCGGTCGATCAGGACGAACCCGCCGGTGTCGCGGTTGACGACGTAGGGGTCGAAGGCGACGGGGCGGTCGAGCGCCAGGTTGCACACCCCGATCTCGTTGAGCTCGAGCTGCTTGGCCGCCAGGTGCTCCATCGTGTTGACGTTGACCTTGTACTTCGGCTCGGTCACGCTGGCGCCCACCGTGCGCGTGCCGAGCTTGAGCAGGTACTGCCGCCCGGGCAGCAGCGGCTCGTCGGCCATCCACACGATCGTGCACTCGAACTGGTCGGCGACCTCGGCCGGGCTGTCGGCGGCGCTGATCACGTCGCCGCGCGAGATGTCGACCTCGTCTTCGAGCGTCAGCGTGACCGACTGCCCGGCCACCGCCTGCGGCAGGTCGCCGTCGGCGGTGACGATGCGCGCCACGCGGCTCTCGCGCCCCGAGGGCTGCACGCGCACGCGGTCGCCGGGGCGCACGACGCCGCTGGCCACGGTGCCGGCGAAGCCGCGGAACGCGTGGTCCGGGCGGTTGACCCACTGCACCGGCAGGCGCAGCGGCGCGGCCTGCTGGCGCACGTCGTCGACCTCGACCGTCTCGAGGAAGGCCATCAGCGTCGGCCCGCGGTACCACGGCGTGCGCTCGCTGTGCGCGAGCATGTTGTCGCCCTTGAGCGCCGACAGCGGGATCGGCGTGATGTCGGCGAGGCCGATGCGCTGCGCGAACTCGCGGTACTCGTCGACGATGCGGTGGTAGACCTTCTCCGAGAAGTCGACCAGGTCCATCTTGTTGATCGCCAGCACCACCTTGCGGATGCCGATCAGGTGCACCAGGTGGCTGTGGCGCCGCGTCTGCGTGAGCACGCCCTTGCGCGCGTCGACCAGGATCACCGCGACGTCGGCGGTCGACGCGCCGGTGATCATGTTGCGCGTGTACTGCTCGTGCCCCGGCGTGTCAGCGACGATGAACTTGCGC
>NZ_DAOKZA010000061.1:0-15808 GCF_035325925.1 Azohydromonas sp.
CGCGACATGAGCCTTCGCCGGAACAGAACCCTCATGCGCGGCCTCCGCGCATGAGGGTTCTGTTCTCGATGTCGACGCGCAGCACGACCGCCAGCGCAACCAGGTTCATCAGGATCGCGGAGCCGCCATAGCTCATCAGCGGCAGCGTCAGCCCCTTGGTCGGCAGCAGGCCGGTGTTCACGCCGATGTTGATGAACGCCTGCGCGCCGATCCAGATGCCCACGCCCTGAGCGAGCAGCCCGGCGAACACGCGGTCGAGCGCGATCGCCTGGCGGCCGATGGCGAAGATGCGGCGCGTGAGCCAGAAGAACGCGACGATCACCACGAGCACGCCGACGAAGCCCAGTTCCTCGCCGATCACGGCCATCAGGAAGTCGGTGTGCGCCTCGGGCAGGTAGTGCAGCTTCTCGACGCTGCCGCCCAGCCCCTGGCCGAACACCTCGCCGCGGCCGAAGGCGATCAGCGAGTGCGTCAGCTGGTAGGCCTTGCTCTGCGCGTACGCCGGGTTCCACGGGTCGAGGTAGGCGAAGATGCGCTCGGCACGCCAGGGGCTGGTGACGATCATCAGCACGAACGAGCCCAGCAGCACCGCGACGCTGAGCGCGAACATGCGCCCGTTGACGCCGCCGAGGAACAGGATGCCCATCGCGATCGTCGCGATGACCAGGAACGCGCCCATGTCGGGCTCGGCCAGCAGCAGCACGCCGACGACGCCGAGCGCGATGGCCATCGGCGTGACCGCGCGGAAGAACGCCTCGCGCGCGTCCATGCGACGCACCATGTAGCTCGCGGCGTACATCGCCACGGCCAGCTTGGCCAGTTCGCTGGGCTGGAAGTTCATCAGCCCGAGCGGGATCCAGCGCCGCGCCCCGTTGACCGCGACGCCGACGAACGGCAGCAGCACGACCACCAGCAGCGCCAGCGCGCCGACGAAGATCACGTGGGCCCACTTCTCCCAGAACGCGATCGGCACCTGCAGCGCCGCCAGCGCGGCGACGAAGCCGATGCCGAGCGCGAACGCGTGGCGCACGAGGAAGTGCGTCGGGCTGTAGCGCGCGAAGCGCGGGTTGTCGGGCAGCGCGATCGACGCCGAGTACACCATCACCAGCCCGAGCAGCAGCAGCGCCGCGGTGACCCACACCAGCGCGCGGTCGAAGCCGGCCACGCGCACCGGCTCGGCGCTGCGACGGCGCAGCCCGTCGCGCACCGGCACCGCGACCTCGGCGCCGCGCGTCGCGCGCAGGCGCTGCCACCACGCGGCCAGACGTTCGCCGAGCGCACGCGGGGCGAGTTGCGCGATCACGCGACCTCCCCGCGCTCGGCGGCGAGCGCGTGCACCGCGGCGACGAACACCTCGGCGCGGTGCGCGTAGTCGCGGAACATGTCCAGGCTCGCGCAGGCCGGGCTGAGCAGCACCGCGTCGCCGGGCCGCGCGACCTCGAAGCACCACGCGGTGGCCGCCTCGAGGCCGGCGTGGGCCTGCAGCACGACGCCGGCGTCGCGCAGCGCGGCGCCGATCTGCGCGTCGATCGCCGCCGCGTCGCGCCCGATCAGCGCGACCGCGCGCGCGTGGCGCGCCAGCGGCCCGGCCAGCGGCGCGAAGTCCTGCCCCTTGCCGTCGCCGCCGAGGATCACGACCAGCCGCCCCGGCGACTGGTCGGCGCCGAGCCCGCGCAGCGCGGCGACGGTGGCGCCGACGTTGGTGCCCTTGCTGTCGTCGTAGGCGTCGACCTCGCCGACGCGGCCGGCGGGCTGCACGCGGTGCGGCTCGCCGCGGTACTCGCGCAGCCCGTGCAGCATCGGCGCCAGCGGGCAGCCGACGGCGGTGGCCAGCGCCAGCGCGGCCAGCGCGTTGGCCGCGTTGTGGCGCCCGCGGATGCGCAGCGCGTCGGCGGGCATCAGCCGTTGCAGGTGCAGTTCCTCGTCGTCCGCGGCGCCGCGGCGCGCACGGCGCGGCGCGTCGTCGGCGGGCACGGCGCGCACCAGCCAGGCCATGCCCTGCTCGACGATCAGCCCGAAGTCGCCGGCGTGGCGCGGCGCGTCGAGCCCGAAGCGCACGACCGGGCGCGGCTCGGCCGCCGCCCGGCCCCTGGCCGGCTTGGCCGCCGGCGGCGGCGCGGCCATCGCCTCGACGACCGGGTCGTCGCGGTTGACCACCATCACCGCGCGCTGGCCGTACACGCGCGCCTTCGCGGCGGCGTAGGCGTCGAAGCCGCCGTGCCAGTCGAGGTGGTCCTGCGTCACGTTGAGCACCACCGCGGCGGCGGGCTCGAACGGCAGCGCCGCCGCCTCGAGCTGGAAGCTCGACAGCTCGAGCACCCAGACCTCGGGCAGCGGGTGCTCGTCGTCGGCGGCGTCCAGCGCCGCGGCCAGCGTGTCGAGCATCGTCGGGCCGATGTTGCCGGCCGCGGCGACGCGCCGGCCGGCGCGCTCGACGAGCAGCGCGGCCAGCGACGTCACCGTGGTCTTGCCGTTGGTGCCGGTCACCGCGAGCAGCAGCGGCGCGTAGCCGCGCTCGTCCTTGAGGTCGGCCAGTGCGCGGGTGAACAGGTCGAGCTCGCCGTGCACCGCGACGCCGGCGGCGCGCGCCGCGGCCAGCAGCGGCGCGATGCGCGCGTCGTGCGGCGCCAGCCCCGGGCTGCGCAGCACCAGCTGCACGCCGGCCAGCGACGCTTCGCACAAGGGCGCCGCGTCGAACCGCGCCTGCGGCAGCGCCGTGCGCAGCGCACCGAGCTGCGGCGGCGCGTCGCGGCTGTCCCACACGCGCACGTCGGCGCCGTGGCGCGCGCACCAGCGCGCCATCGCCAGCCCGGAGTGGCCGAGGCCGAGGACGAGAACGCCGAGGCCGCGCAGGTGCTTCATCGCAGCTTGAGACTGGCCAGGCCGATCAGGCACAGCAGCATCGTGATGATCCAGAAGCGGACCACGACCTGCGTCTCCTTCCAGCCGCTCTTCTCGAAGTGGTGGTGCAGCGGCGCCATCTTCAGGATGCGCCGCCCATGGCCGTAGCGCTTCTTCGTGTACTTGAAGTAGGCCACCTGCGCCATCACCGACAGCGCCTCGACGACGAAGATGCCGCCCATGATCGCGAGCACGATCTCCTGGCGCGTGATCACCGCGATCGTGCCCAGCGCACCGCCCAGCGCGAGCGCACCGACGTCGCCCATGAACACCTGCGCCGGGTGCGCGTTGAACCACAGGAACGCCAGCCCCGCGCCGGCCATCGCGGCGCAGAAGATCAGCAGCTCGCCGGCGCCGGGGATGAACGGCAGCAGCAGATAGCGCGAGAACACCGCGTTGCCCTGCACGTAGGCGAAGATGCCCAGCGCCGAGCCGACCATCACCACCGGCATGATCGCCAGCCCGTCGAGCCCGTCGGTGAGGTTCACCGCGTTGCTCGCGCCGACGATCACCAGGTAGGTCAGGATGATGAAGCCCCACACGCCCAGCGGGTAGCTGATGGTCTTGAAGAACGGCACCAGCAGGTCGGCGTTGGGCGGCAGCGGGTTCGAGAAGCCGCTCTGCACCCAGCGCAGGAACAGTTCGAAGACGCGCTGGTTCGAGCTCTCGGACACCGCGAACGCCAGGTAGAACGCGGCCACCAGCCCGATCAGCGACTGCCAGAAGTACTTCTCGCGCGAGCGCATGCCCTCGGGGTTCTTGTCGACGACCTTGCGCCAGTCGTCGACCCAGCCGATCGCGCCGAAGCCGAAGGTCACCAGCAGCACGATCCACACGAAGCGGTTGGTCAGGTCGAACCACAGCAGGGTGGCCACGCCGATGCCGATCAGCACCAGCACGCCGCCCATCGTCGGCGTGCCGCTCTTGGCCAGGTGCTCGGCGACACCGTACTCGCGGATCGGCTGGCCGATCTTCAGCTCGGCCAGGCGGCGGATCACCCAGGGCCCGAACGCGATGCCGATCAGCAGCGCGGTCATCGCGGCCATCACCGCGCGGAACGTCAGGTACTGGAACACGCGCAGGAAACCCAGCCCGTCGGGGTCGAGCGTCGTCAGCCATTGGCTCAGCGCCAGCAGCATCGCCTCAGCCCGCCTGCGCCGCTTCGAGCGCCTGCACGACGCGCTCCATGCGCATGAAGCGCGAACCCTTGACCAGGACCGACGCCGCCGGCGGCAGCTCGGCGAGCGCGGCGACGAGGTCGTCGACGCGGTCGAAGTGCCGCGCCCCGGCGCCGAAGGCCTGCGCGGCGTGCGCACTCAGCGAGCCGGCGGTCCACAGCACGGCGACGCCACGCTGACGCGCGTAGGCGCCGACCTCGGCGTGGAACTGCGGCCCGCGCTCGCCGACCTCGCCCATGTCGCCGAGCAGCAGCGCACCCGGGCGCTCGAGCCCGGCGAGCAGGTCGACGGCGGCGCGCACCGAGTCGGGGTTGGCGTTGTAGCTGTCGTCGACCAGCGTCACGCGGCGAGCGCGCAGAGTCAGCGTGCGCAGCACCGAGCGCCCGCCCACCGGCTCGAACGCCGCCAGGCCGCGCGCGATCGCCTGCAGCGGCGCGCCCACCGCGAGCGCGCAGGTCGCCGCGGCGAGCGCGTTCTTCGCGTGGTGGCGTCCGGCCAGGTGCAGCGCCGTGGACACCGCGCCGGCCGGGGTCTGCAGCGTCAGCGCCCAGTGCGCCCGCTCGGACTCGCCGGCGGCGACCCAGGTCGCCTCGGCGACGACGTCGGCGGCGCCGTCGAGCGCGAAGGTGCGCTGCGCCCGCGCGCCGGCCAGGCGGTGCCACAGCGGCGCGTGCGCGTCGTCGGCCGGGTACACCGCGACGCCGTCGGCGCCGAGCGCGTCGATCGCGCTGCCGTTCTCGCGCGCCACCGCCTCGACGCTGGCCATGAACTCCTGGTGCTCGCGCTGCGCGTTGTTGACCAGCACGACCTGCGGCTGCACCCAGCGCGCGAGCATCGCGATCTCGCCGGGGTGGTTCATGCCCAGTTCGACGACGCCGGCGCGGTGGTGGTCGCGCAGCCGCAGCAGCGTCAGCGGCACGCCGATGTGGTTGTTCAGGTTGCCGGCGGTGGCGAACGCGGCGTCGCCGAGCCAGTCGCGCAGGATCGCCGCGATCATCTGCGTGACCGTGGTCTTGCCGTTGCTGCCGGTCACCGCGATCAGCGGCAGCGTCATGCGCCGGCGCCACGCGGCGGCGAACTGCTGCAGCGCGGCCAGCGCATCGGCCACCTGCAGCCCCGGCATCGCCTGCGCGTCGAGCCCGCGCTCGGCCAGCGCCGCCACCGCGCCGCGCTCGCGCGCCTGGGCGAGGAAGTCGTGGCCGTCGAATCGTTCGCCCTGCAGCGCGACGAACAGGTCGCCCGGCAGCAGGCTGCGGCTGTCGCTGGCCACGCGCGCGAAGGCGATCGCGCCGTCGCCGACCAGCGTCGAGTGCGGCAGCATCGCGTGGGCGTCGGCCAGCGTCGCCATCGCGGTCATGCCGGCACTCCCAGACGCGCGCGCAGCGCGGCGCCGGCCTGCCCGACGTCGGAGAACGGTCGCTTGACGCCGTCGACCTCCTGATAGTCCTCGTGGCCCTTGCCGGCGATCAGCACGACGTCGCGCGCGCCGGCCTCGGCCACCGCCAGCGCGATCGCCGCGGCGCGGTCGTCGACGATCGCCGCGCGCGCGCGGTCGGCGAAGCCGGCGGCGATCTGCTCGATGATCGCGCGCGGCGGCTCGCCGCGCGGGTTGTCGCTGGTCAGCAGCACGCGGTCGGCGCCGCGCTCCGCGACGGCGCCCATCGGCGCACGCTTGGTCGCATCGCGGTTGCCGCCGCAGCCGAACACGCACCACAGGCGCCCCCCTCGCGCGGTGGCCAGCGGGCGCAGCGCGGCGAGCGCCTTGTCCAGCGCGTCGGGCGTGTGCGCGTAGTCCACGACGACCTCGGGCAGCGCCGCGACGTCGACGCCGGCCGGCAGCACGCGCTGCATGCGCCCGGGCACCGGCGTGAGCGCCGGCAGCAGCGCCGCGGCGTCGGCGAGCGGGTGGCCCAGCGCACGCAGCGCACCGACCACGAGCAGCGCGTTGGCGACGTTGAACCCGCCGATCAGCGTGCTCGCCACCGTCGTCGCGGCGTCGCCCTCGCACAGCTCGAACACCAGGCCGGCGTCGCCGTAGCGCAGCGCGCGCGCCGCCAGCCGCGCCGGCGCGCCCTGCGTCGAACAGGTCCACAGCTCGGGCCCGCCGGCACGGCGCAGCTCGTCGGCGAGCTGCGCGCCGCGCGCATCGTCGACGTTGACCACCGCGGCGCGCAGCCCGGGCCAGTCGAACAGCCGGCGCTTGGCGGCCCAGTAGGCGTCCATGTCGGCGTGGTAGTCGAGGTGGTCGCGCGTCAGGTTCGAGAACATCGCCACCGCGATGCGCAGCCCGGCCAGGCGCTGCTCCTCGAGGCCGATCGACGACGCCTCGATCGCGCAGGCGGCGTAGCCGGCGTCGACGAAGCGGCGCAGCGTCGCGTGCAGCCGCACCGGGTCGGGCGTGGTCAGCCCGGTGGGCTCGAGCGCGGCGGCGTCGGGCGCACCGATGCGCGGTGGCTCGCCGACGCCCAGCGTGCCGACCAGCGCGCAGCGCCGGCCCAGCGCGGTCAGCGCCTGCGCGGCCCACCAGCTGGTCGAGGTCTTGCCGTTGGTGCCGGTGGTCGCGATCACGTCGAGCGCGGCGCTCGGACGGCCGTGGAACGCGTCGGCGACGGCACCGGCCGCGGCCTTCAGCCCGGGCAGCGACGCGATGCGCGGGTGCTCGAAGGCGAACGCCTCGGCACCGTCGTGCTCGACCAGGCACGCCGCGGCGCCGGCGGCCAGCGCCGCGCGCGCGAACTGGCGCGCGTCGACCGCGTAGCCCGGCCAGGCGACGAAGCCGTCGCCGGGCTGCACGGCGCGGCTGTCGGTGCGCAGCGTGCCGCCGACGTGCTCGCGCAGCCACTGCGCTGCGGCCTCGGGGGTCTTCAGGCGGGTCATCGTCATCGCCCGCCCTCAGAAGCTCTCGGCCACGGCCGGCAGGTCGCGCGCGAGGATCTGCGGCGCGACGTCGCGGTCGGGCGGCACGCCCAGCGCGCGCAGCGTCTGCTGCACGACCTGGCTGAACACCGGCGCGGCGACGGCGCCGCCGTAGAACTTGCCGTTGCTCGGCTCGTCGATCATCACCGCGACGACGATGCGCGGCTCGCCGATCGGCGCCAGCCCGACGAACCAGGCGCGGTACTTGTTGCTCGCGTAGCCCTTGCCCTCCTGCTTGCGCGCGGTGCCGGTCTTGCCGCCCACCGACCAGCCCACCGTTTGCGCCAGCGGTGCGGTGCCACCGGGGCCGGCGGCGAGCTCGAGCATGTGGCGCACCTGCCGCGCGGTCTCGGGCGAGATCACGCGCACGCCCTGCGCCGGCTGCTCGCGCCGCAGCATGGTCACCGGCAGCAGCTCGCCGTCGTGCGCGAAGACGGTGTAGGCGCGCGCGAGCTGCAGCAGGCTGGCCGACAGCCCGTAGCCGTAGCTCATCGTCGCCTGCTCGATCGGGCGCCAGGTCTTGTACGGGCGCAGCCGGCCGGTGACCGCGCCGGGGAAGTCGATCTGCGGCTTCTGCCCGAGGCCGAGGTCGGCGTACAGCTCCCACATCTCGCGCGCCGGCATCTGCATCGCCAGCTTCACGGTGCCGACGTTGCTCGACTTCTGGATCACCTCGGCCAGCGTCAGCACGCCGTGCGACTGATGGTCGCGGATCGTGCTGCCGGTGATCGAGATCCAGCCCGGCGCGGTCTGGACCGGGGTGTTCGACCGCGCGCGGCCGGTCTCGAGGGCCCACGCGGCGATGAACGGCTTCATCGTCGAGCCGGGCTCGAAGGTGTCGGTCAGCGCGCGGTTGCGCAGCTGCTCGCCCGACAGCCGACGCCGGTCGGCCGGGTTGTAGCTGGGGTAGTTGGCCAGCGCCAGCACCTCGCCGGTCTTCGCGTCGAGCACCACCGCGCTGCCCGCCCTGGCCTTGTGCTCGGCCACCGCGTCGCGCACCTTCTGGTACGCGAAGGCCTGCACCTTGGCGTCGATCGCCAGCGTCACGTCCTTGCCGTGCACCGGGTCGATCTGGTCGCGCACGTCCTCGACGACGCGGCCGAGCCGGTCCTTGACGACGTCGCGCGAGCCGTTGCGCGCGCGTAGCTGCGACTCGAACGCCAGCTCGACACCCTCCTGCCCGCGCTGCTCGACGTCGGCGAAGCCCACCACGTGCGCCGCCGCCTCGCCCTCGGGGTAGCGGCGCTTGTACTCGCGCGTCTGGTGCACGCCCTTGAGGTCCAGCGCCTTGATCTGCTCGGCGACGCCCTCGTCGACCTGGCGGCGCAGCCACACGAACTTCGGGTTGTCGGCCAGCCGGCGCTCCAGGTCGGCGGCGCCCATGCCCAGCGCCTTGGCCAGCTGCCGCCGCTGCGCCGCGCTCGCGTCGAAGTCGCGCGGGATCGCCCACACCGACGGCGCCTCGACGCTGGTGGCCAGCAGCTGGCCGTGGCGGTCGACGATGCGCCCGCGGCTGCCGGGCAGCGTCAGCGTGTGCACGTAGCGCTTCTCCCCCTCGCGCTGGTAGAAGTCGGTGCCGACGATCTGGATGTACACGGCGCGGCCGGCCAGCAGGCACGACCCCAGCCCGATCAGCGCGACGACGAACTGCGAGCGCCACGGCGGCGTCTTCGACGCCAGCAGCGGGCTGCTGGCGTAGCTGACGCTGCGCACGTTGGCCGCCACCGCGCGCCGCGCCGATCCGGTGGTGCGGGTCATCGTGAAGTCTCCGCCGCATCCGACGCCGCCGGCGCGGCCGGGTCGGCGACGTACAGCGTCAGCGCCGGCGTCGCGCCGCGCATCGCCAGCCGTTCGCGCGCGACCTTCTCGACGCGCAGGTTGGTCGCCTGCGCGTGGCGCTCGGCCTCGAGGCGCTTGTGCTCGAGCTCGAGCTGGCGCTGCTGGCCGCGCTCGCGGTCGAGCTCGGCGAACAGGCGCCGCGCCTCGTAGGCGGTGCGCACCAGGTACAGGCTGCTGGCGACGAGGGCGATCACGAGCAACACGGTCAGTCGCGTCATGTCGGCACGGCGTCGGCGCAGCGTTCGGCCACGCGCAGGATCGCCGAGCGCGCGCGCGGGTTGGCCGCCAGCTCGCGCTCGCCGGGCCGGATGCGCGCCAGCGCGCGCAGCCGCGTCGGCGGCGGCGGCGCGAACGGCGCGCGGCGGTCGACCTGCGCGCGGCTTTCGCGCGCGATGAAGGTCTTGACGATGCGGTCCTCGAGCGAGTGGAAGCTGATCACGGCCAGCCGGGCGGCGGGAGCGAGCAGGTCGAGCGCGGCGTTCAGCCCCTGCCCGAGTTCCTCGAGCTCAGCGTTGACGAGAATCCGAAGAGCCTGAAACGTGCGCGTTGCAGGGTCCTGGCCCGGCTCGCGGGTCTTGACCGCGCGAGCCACGACTTCGGAAAGCTCGCCCGTGGTTCGAACGGGACGCCCGCCGTCGCGGCGAGCCACAAGCGCCTTTGCAATCGGAACAGCAAACCGTTCTTCCCCATAGTCGCGGATCACTTTCGCGATGTCGCGCTCATCGGCGCGGGCCAGGAAGTCCGCGGCGGTCTCGCCGCGGGTCGTGTCCATGCGCATGTCCAGCGGCGCGTCGTAGCGGAAGCTGAAGCCACGCGCCGGGTCGTCGAGCTGCGGCGAGCTGACGCCCAGGTCGAGCAGCACGCCATGCACCCGCGCGATGCCGCGTTCGGCCAGCGCCTCGCGCATCGTCGCGAAGCTGGCGTGCACGATCGCGAAGCGCGGGTCGTCGATCGCCGTGGCGCCCTGCGCGGCCGCGGCGACCGCCTGCGGGTCCTTGTCGAACGCGACCAGCCGGCCGCGCGCGTCGAGGCGCTGCAGGATCGCGCGCGCGTGCCCGCCGCGGCCGAACGTGCCGTCGACGTAGGTGCCGTGCGGCAGCGTCACCAGCGCCTCGACGGCCTCGGTGAGCAGCACGGGCAGATGCGGCCATGACGACATTCAGAAGACCAGCGCGCCGATCTCGGCCGGCATGCCCTGGGCGATGGTCTTCGCCTCGTGGTCGGCGTGGCGCTGCTTGTCCCACAGCTCGAGGCGGTGGCCGTTGCCGATCAGCAGCACGTCCTGCGTCAGCCCGGCGGCCTCGCGCAGTTCGCGCGAGACGAGCACGCGCGACGCGTTGTCGATCTCGACGTCGGTGGCGCTGCCCAGGAAGATGCGCCGCCACGCGTCGACGGCCATCGACATGCCCAGCAGCTTGTCGCGGAACGCCTCCCACGCCGGGCGCGGGAACACCAGCAGGAAGCCCTCGGGGTGCTTGGCCAGCGTCAGCCGGCCTTCGGACAGCGCGAGCAGCAGGTCGCGGTGACGCACCGGCACGGTGATGCGGCCCTTGCCGTCCAACGACAGCGCCGCGGTCCCCTGGAACACTGCTGCAGACACTTTTTCCCACCATCCCCCACTTCGTGACACTGTATCGGGTCGCCTCGGGGCGGTCAATGGGACTTCGCCGAAATATTTAATGGAATCAAGTACTTACAGCAAAGTTGCGAACATCTTCGACGAAATAGTTCTTGAAAAATATAGACTTGCAGCGGTGTTCGAAAGAAACCGCTGAAGTCGCGCGCAGCGCCAACCGCGCCCGGTCCGCGCCGGGACGATCAGGTCACCCGCGGCTTGACCCAGGCCCAGGCCACCGCGCCGATGCCGAGGAAGCCCAGCGAGGTCAGCGCCAGCGCCACCGTCGAGTGCATCACCAGCGGGGCGATCGCGCCGGCGACCAGCGCGTTGGCGGTGCTGCCGACGAAGGCCTGCAGCGACGAGGCCAGGCCACGACGGTCGGGCGCCTGGTCGAGCACCAGCAGCGTGACCACCGGCACCATCAGCGCCCAGCCGAACGCGAAGCCGGCGATCGGCCACAGCGCCCACCAGGCCCGCGGCTCGAACAGCAGGTTCAGCGCCACGTTCGCCAGCGACACCGCGAGCATGATCACGAAGCCGCGCTTGATCTGGTGCTTGGGCTGGATGCGCCCCGCCAGCCGGCCGCTGAGCCAGGCGCCGCCCATGATGCCGCCGATGGTCAGCAGGAAGAACCAGAAGAACTGCGTCGGCCCCAGCCGCAGGTGCTCGCCGAGGAACACCGGCGACGCCAGCACGTAGAGGAACATGCCGTTGAACGGCACGCCGCTGGCGAACGCCAGCGCGAGAAAGCGCGCGCTGGCGCCGAGCTGCCAGTAGCCGCGCATGAGGGGCGCGACGGCAAACGGCTGCCGCTGCGCGACGTGCAGCGTCTCGGGCAGCCAGCGCCAGTTGACCCACCACAGCGCGGCGCCGACCGCCGCGAGAAACCAGAAGATCACGTGCCAGTCGGTGTGCACGAAGATCCAGCCGCCGATCACCGGCGCGACCGCCGGCGCGACGCCGAAGTAGATCGTCACCTGGCTCATCACCCGCTGCGCGTCGGCCGGCGGGTACATGTCGCGGATGATCGCGCGCGAGACGACGATGCCGGCGCCCGCAGACACGCCCTGCAGCGCGCGGAAGAACACCAGCGCACCGATCGACGGGCTCAGCGCGCAGCCCACCGAGGCCAGCGTGAACAGCCCGATGCCGCCGAGCACCACCGGGCGGCGGCCGAAGCTGTCGGCCAGCGCGCCGTGGAACAGGTTCATCACCGCGAAGCCGAGCAGGTACGCCGACAGCGTCTGCTGCATCTGCACCGGCGTCGCGCCGAGCGCGCTGGCGATGCCGGTGAACGCCGGCAGGTAGGTGTCGATCGAGAACGGCCCGAGCATGCCCAGACAGGCGAGCAGCACCGCCAGCGCCCAGCGGGGGTGGCGCCAGAGCTTGTCGGCGTCGGGGTTCATCGCGTTGTTGTTGTGTTCGCCCGCGCGGCGGGCGGCGGCAAGTTGTGAAGCAAGCCGGTAGGCCGGATTCTGTGCGGGTGCGGCCCCTTGCGGGGGCGCGCCCGTGACCGCCATTCCTCTGGGCCGGGGGTTGCCCGCCCGGCTCGGTGCCACCCACCCGCACGCTACCCGGGCCGGGTCATCGCGTGCCTATTCGGTGTTGCTGCGCGTAGAGATTGCCGCGTTTCACCCGGGGCGGGCTGGGCCCGCCCCGGGTGGCTGCTCGCCCCGGGCTGTCGCCCGGCAGGCCCGCGACTCGCGCCGCACGCCCGGGCCGGCTGACGCCGGCCGCTCGCAGACCACCCACGACGGAGCACCGCCCCGACTCGTCTCTGTGGCTCTGATCCGCACCTCGCGGTGGACGGGTGTTACCCGCTACGCTGCCCTGTGCAGTCCGGACCTTCCTCCGGCGCGCCCTTTCGGGCCTCGCGCCGGCGGCGGTCTGGCTTGCTTCACGGCCGGGATTATCCGCCCTCAGCGTTCGCCGCGCTGCAGCGCGGCGATGCGCTGCTCGATCGGCGGGTGCGTCGACAGCAGCGCCATGATGCCGCCCTTGCCGCTGATGCCCATCGCCTCGACCGCCTGCGGCAGTTCGCCCGGCTGCAGCCCGCCCAGGCGCGCCAGCGCGTTGATCATCGGCTGCGGCCGGCCCATCAGGCGCGCGGCGTCGCGGTCGGCGCGGAACTCGCGCTGGCGGCTGAACCAGGCGACGATGATCGCCGCGAGCAGGCCGAGCACGAGGTCGAGCACGATCGTCGAGACGTAGTAGCCGATGCCCGGCCCCTCGTTCTGGTTGCGCAGCACGACGCGGTCGACGACGTAACCGATGACCCGCGACAGGAACACCACGAAGGTGTTCATCACGCCCTGGATCAGCGTCATCGTCACCATGTCGCCGTTGGCCACGTGGGCCACCTCGTGGCCGATCACCGCCTCGACCTCGTCGCGGTTCATGCTGCGCAGCAGCCCGGTCGAGACGGCGACCAGCGCCGAGTTCTTGAACGCGCCAGTGGCGAACGCGTTGGGTGCGCCGTCGTATATCGCGACCTCGGGCATGCGGATGCCGGCCTGGTCGGCGAAGCGCTGCACCGTGGCGACGATCCAGCGGTGCGTCGGGTCGCCCGAGTCGTTGATGACCTGCGCGCGCGTGCTGAACTTGGCCATCGGCTTGCTGATCAGCAGCGAGATCAACGCGCCGCCGAAGCCCATCACGAAGGCGAAGCCGAGCAGTGCGCCGAGGTCCAGCCCCTCGGCCGTCAGGAAGCGGTTCAGGCCGAACAGGTTGGCGACGATGCCGAGCACGACGACCACGGCGAGGTTGGTCGCGAGGAACAGGACGATGCGCTTCATGGTTCTCGAGTGAGGTTGAGGCCGGGGCGGCACGACAGCGCGCTCTGAGCACGCGCCGCGGCCCGAGTTCCGCGCGCCCCGCGGAACACCGCGGGGTCGTCGTAGAACGCCGGGTGCGCATTGTCGGGCCACCAGCCGGGCACGCCCAGCACCGGCAGCGGCTGCCAGGCCGACGGCGCCGGGTCGGCTGGCAGCGCCGGGTCGTCGAAGTCGCCGGCCGGCACGATCCAGGTGTGCGTCGTGAGCGCGCTGCGCGGCGCGACGGCCAGCTGCTCGAGCAGTCCGTGGCCGACGAGCTCCAGCCGTGCCCCGGCCCACAGCGCGCGCCGGTCGACGAACAGCGTGCGCCAGTCGCGCGCGCGCAGCGCCTCGATCAGCGGCGCCGGCGCCGCGAGCAGCGCGCCGTTCTCGTCGAGCAGCGTCAGCGCGTCGCGCCGCGGCCCGCGCACCGGCCCGACGCCGGTGCGCGCGATCTCGGCGGCGTGCGCGGCACCGAGCGCCCACTTCAGCGCCGGACGGCGCAGCCACACCAGTGCGTTGAGCGCGTCGTGCAGCGTCTCGCGCACCGGCACCCGGCGCGTGCGCGCGACGAAGGCTTCGTAGGCTTCTCCGCGCGGCAGTGCCGCGATCGGCACGAAAGCCGGCGCGCCGTCACGCGCGTGGCCGCGCGCGATCTCGTCGAGCGCCTCGGCCAGCGGGCGCCCGCCGCGCCACGCCGCGTGCAGCGCGCGCGCCGCGTCGGCGTACGGCGCCATCCACGGTGCCGCCGCGGCGGCCGCGAGGTCCGCCGGTTCAGCCCGGCGGCGCGGCACCCTTGGCGGCACGGCGGTCGCGCACGAACAGGTGCGATCCGCGCTTCTCGACGTCGAACAGCCCGATCGCCTCGATCAGGTCGCCGAGCTTCTTGAAGCCGTGGTTGCGCGGGTCGAAGCTGGCCTGGTTGGCGATCTGCGAGCCGATCGCGCCGAGCTGCGACCAGCCGTCCTCGCCGGCGGCGTTGTCGACCGCGTTGCGCAGCAGCGTCACCAGCCGGGCGTCGCGCCGCAGTTCAGTCGCCGTGGGCCCGCGCGGCGCGGCGGCCTTCGCCTTGCCGGCCTTCGGTGCGGCCTCGGCCGCGGCCGCCGCGTCGCTGCCCTCGCCGAGGCTCTCGAGGTAGAGGAAGCGCGAGCACGCGGCGACGAACGGCGCCGGCGTCTTCTTCGCGCCGAAGCCGTACACGGTGGCGCCCTTGGCGCGCAGGTGCATCACCAGCGGCGTGAAGTCGGCGTCGGACGAGACGATGCCGAACGCGTCGGGGCGGTCGGTGTACAGCAGGTCCATCGCGTCGATCGCGATCAGCATGTCGGTGGCGTTCTTGCCCTTGCTGACGTCGAACTGCTGCACCGGGCGGATCGCGAACTCGTGCAGCACCTTCTCCCAGCCCTTGAGCTCGTTCTTCTTCCAGTTGCCGTAAGCGCGGCGGATGTTGGTGACTCCGAGCTTGGCGAGTTCGGCGAGGATGACCTCGATCTTGGCCGCCGGCGAGTTGTCGGCGTCGATCAGCAGCGCGATGTGGCGCTCGGGGCGGTTGTTGCCGTTCATGCCAGCCTCCATGCCAGGGCCTCCCCGCCGCGCAGCGGCTTGAGCACCGCGTCGCCGTAGGGCAGCGCCTCGGGCAGCGTCCAGTCCTGGCGCCGCAGCGTCACGGTGCCGCGGTTGCGCGGCAGGCCGTAGAAGTCGGCGCCGTGGAAGCTCGCGAAGCCTTCGAGCCGGTCGAGCGCGCCGGCGGCGTCGAAGGCCTCGGCGTACAGCTCGAGCGCGCTGAGCGCGGTGTAGCAGCCGGCGCAGCCGCTGGCGTGCTCCTTCAGGTGCGCCGCGTGCGGCGCGCTGTCGGTGCCGAGGAAGAACTTCGGACTGCCCGAGGTCGCCGCGGCGACCAGCGCGCGCCGGTGTTCCTCGCGCTTGAGCACCGGCAGGCAGTACCAGTGGGGGCGGAGGCCGCCGGCGAAGATCGCGTTGCGGTTGTACAGCAGGTGGTGCGCGGTGATCGTCGCGGCGGTCGGCGCGCCGGCGTCGCGCACGTACTGCGCGGCGTCCTTCGTCGTGATGTGCTCGAACACGATCTTCAGGCCGGGGAAGTCGCGGCGCAGCGGCTGCAGCACGCGCTCGATGAACACCGCCTCGCGGTCGAAGACGTCGACCTCGGGGTCGGTGACCTCGCCGTGCACGAGCAGCGGCAGGCCCTCGCGCTGCATCGAATCGAGCGTCGGATAGGTCCTGCGCAGGTCGGTGACGCCGGCGTCGCTGTTGGTCGTCGCCCCGGCCGGGTACAGCTTGACCGCCACGACCCCGGCGGCCTTCGCGCGGGCGATCTCGTCGGGCGGCAGGTTGTCGGTCAGGTACAGCGTCATCAGCGGCTCGAACTCGGCGCCGGCCGGCAGCGCGGCGACGATGCGCTCGCGGTAGGCCACCGCCAGCGCGGCGGTGGTCACCGGCGGGCGCAGGTTGGGCATGACGATCGCCCGTGCGAACTGCCGCGCGGTGTGTGGCAGTACCGCCGTCAGCGCGGCGCCGTCGCGCAG
>NZ_DAOKZA010000062.1:0-15188 GCF_035325925.1 Azohydromonas sp.
CTTCGGCCAGGTCGGCCAGCGGCGAGGCGCCGTGCGCGGCGCCGGCCAGCAGCAGACACAGTCCCCAGGTCGGCAAGAGGCATCGACTGAACATGTCGGAACTCCTGGTTGACGGGTCATGACGATGCGGCAGCAAGCCGCGGCGAGTGCGGGAGGACCCGCCACGAGATCGTCGGCGCGCGGGGGCCGCTGCGCCTGACCGATGGCTGACGAATCGGCAATGAAATCCTTGCCGCGCCATGACCTAGACTGTCGGCCCCACTCGCTGACGCCATCGGCAGATGCAACGCGACGGTCCGACTTCGCAGGCCAGGCTGCGCATCGGGGCGTGGGACGTCCTGCCCGATCTCAACGAACTGCGCCGCGGCGGCGACGCCGTGCGCATCGAGCCCAAGGCGATGGAGCTGCTGCTGGTGCTGGCCGCGCGCGCACCGCAGGTGGTCGGCCGCGCCGAGCTGATGCAGGCCGTGTGGCCGCGCGTCGTGGTCGGCGACGAGGCGCTGACGCAGGCCGTGACCAAGCTGCGCCGGGCGCTGGGCGACACGGCGCGCACGCCGGCCTACATCGAGACCATCGCCAAGCGCGGCTACCGGTTGGTGGCGGCGGTGTCGCCGGCGAGCGTCGCCGGCGACGCCCCGCACGCCGGCAGTGCCGACACGACGACGCCGCCGTCGGCGGCTGTCCCGTCGGCCGTCGAGGCACCGCCTGGCCGGCAGGCCGGTCGCTCGCGCCGCGCCTGGGGCACCACGCTGGCGGCGGCGGTGGTCATCGCCGCCGTGGCGGCGCCGTGGGTGCTGCAGCGGCAGGTGCCGGCCCCCGTTGGCGGCGCGACGACCGCCGCCGCCGTCCCGGCGGTCGACTCGGCGCCGGCGATCGCCGTGGCGGACTTCGAGCGCCTCGGCGGCGACGCCGGGCACGACTACCTCGCGCGCGGCATCGCGACCGATCTGGCCCACGATCTCGCGGGACTGGGTAGCGTCGACGTCATCGAGGTCGACAGCGCTTCCGGTGCGTCGTCGGCAGCCGCGACGCGCGCCCAGTTGCGCGTGGCCGGCACGCTGCAGGTCGTCGGCGGCACGCTGCGCCTGAACGTGCGGCTGGTCGACGCTTCGAGCTCGCGCGTGCTGTGGTCGCAGCGCTACGAACGCGACGCGAGCGACCTGCTGGCGGTGCAGAAGGACATCGTCGCGCACCTGATGCAGGCGCTGCCGGTGCAGGTCGACGAGGCGCAGCGCCAGCGCATCGCCCGACGCCACACCGCCAGCGACCGTGCCTACGACCTGTTCCTGCGCGGCCGCGCGTTGCTCGCGTCGCGTGAGCGCGCCGACACCGCGCAGGCCCGCGCGCTGTTCCTGCACGCGATCGAACTCGACCCGCGCTTCGCCCGTGCGTACGCATCGCTGGCGATGACGCACGCCTTCGACCACCGTTACGGCACGCTGCGCGACGTGCGGTCGCTGTCGCGCGCGCACGACTTCGCCGAGACCGCGCGCCAGATCAACCCGACGCTGCCCGAGCCGTACTGGGTGCTCGGCTTCGTCAGCGCCCAGCAGGGGCGGCACCGCGAAGCGCAGCGACACCTGCAGCAGGCGCTGGCGCTGAACCCGTCGTACGGCGACGCCCACGCGCTGCTCGGCGCCGTGCAGACCTACGTCGGCGACCCCGCGGCGGCGCTGCAGTCGCTGCGTGCGGCGCTGCGCTTCGTGCCCGACGGACGGGCGTACATGTACGAACTGCTCGGCCGCGCGTATTTCTTCCTCGGCGACCACGAGCAGGCGCTGATCAACCTGCGCGAGGCGGCGGCGCGCAATGCCGCGGTGATCGACACCCAGGTGTTCCTCGCCGCGACGCTCGCCGCCGCCGGCCAGGCCGACGAGGCCCGCTGGGTGGCGCTGCAGATCCGCGCGCTGGACCCGGGCTTCACGATCGCCACCTGGACCGAGGGCTACCCGACGACGGTCGCGGCGCACCGCGAGCGCCTGCTCGCGCTGCTCGTCCCGCTGGGTCTGTAGCGGCGCGTGCGGGGCGGCTGCGCGGACCCGGGCGACAATCGCGCCGATGTACGCCCTGTTCGACGACGCCGGAAGGTTCGCCGCCGGCCGCGTGATGTCCGAGTCCGACGCGTCGCTGCAGATCGAGCTCGACTCGGGCAAGCGCATCAAGGTCAAGGCAGCCCACGTGCTGCTGCGCTTCGAGCAGCCGACGCCGGCCGCGCTGCTCGCCGCCGCGCAGCGCCTGGCCGCCGAGATCGATCTCGACCTGGCGTGGGAATTCGCGCCCGACGGCGACTTCGGTTTCGCGGAGCTGGCGCGCGAGTACTTCGACGCCAAGGCCGGCGTCGAGCAGCAGGCCGGCGCGCTGCTGCGCCTGTTCGACGCGCCGCACTACTTCCGCCGCGTCGGCAAGGGCCTGTTCCGCAAGGCCCCGGCGGAGACGGTGCGGGCGGCCCTGGCGGCGATCGAGAAGAAGCGCCAGGTGGCGGCGCAGATCGAGGCCTGGGCCGGCGAGCTGGTCGCCGGGCGCTGCCCGCCGCCGGTGCGCGAGCAGCTGTACAAGATCCTGTTCAAGCCCGACAAGAACGCGCCGGAGTACAAGGCCGTCGTCGAGGCGGCACGGCGCAGCCAGCGCGCACCGCTCGAGCTGCTCAAGGCCGCCGGCGCGATCGACAGTGCCTACCAGTTCCACTGGCGCCGCTTCCTGTTCGAGCAGTTCCCGCGCGGCACCGGCTTCCCCGCGCTCGAGGTGCCGGCCGCGCCGGCGGACCTGCCGCTGGCGCCGGTGCGCGCGTTCTCGATCGACGACTCGGCGACCACCGAGATCGACGACGCGCTGTCGGTGACGGGCCTGGGCAGCGGCAGCGTGGTGCTGGGCATCCACATCGCGGCGCCGGCGCTGGCGATCGCACCGGGCTCGGCGCTGGACAAGGTCGCGCGCGAGCGCCTGTCCACCGTGTACCTGCCGGGATGGAAGCTCACGATGCTGCCGGTCGACGTGATCGAGGCCTACACGCTCGACGAGGGCCGCGACTGCCCGGCGGTGAGCCTGTACGTCACGCTCGACGAGACCACGTTCGAGGTGCGCGAGCACGCCACGCGCATCGAGCGCGTGCCGGTCGCGGCCAACCTGCGCCACGACGAACTCGACGAGGTGATCACCGAGGCCACGCTCGGCGGGGAGGCGGTGGCCGAGTACCCGTTCTCGGCCGAGCTCGCGTTCGCCTGGCGCTTCGCGCTGCACCTGAAGGCGCAGCGCGAGCGCGTGCGCGGCAAGCCCGAGACCTTCACCCGCCCCGACTACAGCTTCCGTCTCGACACCGCCGGCGACCGCGAACCCGACGGCAGCGAGGCGGTCGAGATCACGCAGCGCCGCCGCGGCGCGCCGCTGGACCTGATCGTCTCCGAGGCGATGATTCTGGCCAACAGCACCTGGGGCGGCTGGCTGGCCGAGCTGGGCGTGCCCGGCATCTACCGCAGCCAGGCCGCGCTGGCGCCGGGCATCAAGGTGCGCATGGGCACCAAGCCGCTGCCGCACGCCGGCATGGGCGTGGCGCAGTACACGTGGGCGACGTCGCCGCTGCGCCGCTACGTCGACCTGGTCAACCAGTGGCAGATCGTCGCCTGCGCGCGCCACGGCCGCACCGCGGCGCTGGCGGCGCCGTTCAAGCCCAAGGATGCGGCGCTTTTCTCGGTCATCTCGGCGTTCGACGCCGCCTACAGTGCGTACAACGACTTCCAGCACGGCATCGAGCGCTATTGGACGCTGCGCTGGCTGGAGCAGCATGGGGTGAACGAACTCGAGGCGACGGTGATGAAGGACGGGCTGGTGCGCGCCGACACGCTGCCGCTGGTGTTCCGCGTCGGCGGCTGCGATAGCCTGGTGCGCGGCGTGCGCGTGCGCGCACGCATCACCGGCATCGACCTGCTGACGCTGGACCTGCACACGAGCCTGCTCGAACGCATCGACGCCGCGGCGCTGCCGGCCGAGGCGCCGACCGAGGGTGAGGAGGACGAGGAGACCACCGCGGCCGCACTGACGCTGGCGATCGACCTCGGCGACGCCGGCGACGGCGCCGACGCCAACGCGCCGGCCGCCTGACGCGACCCGAAGGCATGCGCGGCTGGCTGGCGTCGCTGCACCTGAACACGCTGCACTGGGCGCTGGGCGTGTCGCTGGCGGTGCACGGCGGCCTGCTCGGCGTGCGCTTCGTCGACCCCGAGGGCTTCGAGCGCGTGTTCCGCGACACCGCCCTCGAGGTGATCCTGGTCAACGCGCGCTCGCGCGAGGCGCCGCCGCAGGCGCGCGCCGTCGCGCAGGCGAACCTCGCCGGCGGCGGCGACGCCGAGCGCGGCCGCGCCACCTCGCCGCTGCCGCCGTCGGCGCTGGTCGAGGTCGGCGACGCGCCCGAGCAGGCGCGCCGGCGCATCGAGCAGCTGCAGCAGCAGCAGGAGCAGCTGCTGGCGCAGATCCGCCGCGAGATGGCGCTGCTGCCTGCGCCCGACCCGCGGCGCGACAGCGGTGAACCGCAGGCCGCGGAGCGCGACGAGCGCCGCCGCCAGCTGCTGCGGCTGCTCGCCGAGATCGAGCGCCGCATCAACGAGGAAAATGCGCGTCCGAAGAAGCGCTACATCAGCCCGGCGGCGCGCGAGGAGGTGTACGCGCTGTACTACGACAAGCTGCGCCGGCGCATCGAGCAGCGCGGCACGCGCGACTTCCCGGAGTACCAGGGACGCAAGCTGTACGGCGAGCTGATCATGAACGTCACCGTCGACGCGAA
Organism: Azohydromonas sp.; assembly: GCF_035325925.1. Lineage (NCBI taxonomy): Bacteria > Pseudomonadati > Pseudomonadota > Betaproteobacteria > Burkholderiales > Sphaerotilaceae > Azohydromonas > Azohydromonas sp. The sequence continues at coordinate 4,775 of NZ_DAOKZA010000062.1, forward strand.
GGGGCGCGTGGTCGAGGCTGAGGTGGTGCGGCCTTCGGCGTCGTCGGTGCTCGACCGCCGCGCGGTGGCCATCGTGCACGCGGCCTCGCCGTTCGGCGCCTTCTCGCCGGCGATGCGCCGCGAGGCCGACCAGATCGTCGTGACGTCGCGCTTCCGCTTCACGCGCGACGACGCGATGCAGGCGACGATGCTCGAGTCACAGCGATGACGTCGACCCCCCCCGCCGACGCGCCGGACCTGTACGCCGTGCTCGGCAACCCGGTCGAGCACAGCCAGTCGCCGTTCATCCACGGCGAGTTCGCGCGCCAGACCGGCGAGCGCATCGACTACGTGCGCGTATGCTGCCCGCTCGACGGCTTCGCGCCGGCGCTGCGCCGCTTCGCCGCCGAGGGCGACGGCGTGCACCGCGGCCGCCCGCGCGGCTGCAACGTCACGGTGCCCTTCAAGTTCGAGGTGCCGCGGCTGGCGGCGCGGCTGAGCGAGCGCGCGACGCTGGCGCAGGCGGCGAACACGCTGCGCTTCGACACCGACGGCTGGTACGCCGACAACACCGACGGCGTCGGGCTGCGGCGCGACGTCGAGCACAACGCCGGCATGCCGCTGGCCGGCCGGCGCGTGCTGCTGATCGGCGCCGGCGGCGCCGCCGCCGGCGTGCTCGGGCCGCTGCTGGCCGCCGCGCCGGCGGTGGTCACGGTGGCCAACCGCACACCCGACAAGGCGCACGCGCTGGTGCAGCGCCACGCCGGGTGGGCGCGCCGCCACGGCGCCACGCTGAACGCCGCGCCGCTCGACGCGCCCGGCGCGGGCTTCGACCTGGTCGTCAACGCCAGCGCGAGCAGCCTGGCCGGCCAGGCGGTGCCTGTGCCGGCCACCGTGCTGCGCGTCGGCACGCTGGCCGTGGACCTGATGTACGGGCCGGCGGCCACCGGGTTCACCGGCTGGGCGCAGGCGAACGGCGCGATCGGACGCGACGGGCTGGGCATGCTCGTCGAGCAGGCCGCCGAGGCCTTCGCGCTGTGGCGCGGCGTGCGCCCGGACACGGCCCCGGTGCTCGATGCGCTGCGCGCGCGCCTGTCCGACCGGAGCTGACCGGTGGCAGCGTCGTCGCGCTGGCGCCGCGTGCTGCAGCCGCTGTGGCGCATCGGTGCGCTGGTGGCGGTCGCTTTCGTCGCGCTGCAGCTGTATTTCGTGGCGCGCGTGGCGCTGATGGCCGTCGTCGACCCGGCGTCGACGACCTTCCAGCGCAGCGAGGCCTGGCGTCTGCTGCGCACGCAGGGCCGCATCGAGTGGAGCCAGACCTGGGTCGACGAGGCGCGCATCTCGGCGCAGCTCAAGCGCGCGGTGATCGCCAGCGAGGACGCCGGCTTCGTCGAGCACAGCGGCATCGAGTGGGACGCGATCGAACGCGCCTGGGAGCGCAACCTGCGCGAGCAGGCGCGCAGCGAGCAGCGCCCCGCCGCCAGGCCGCCGCGCGTCGTCGGCGGCTCGACGATCACGCAGCAGCTGGCGAAGAACCTGTTTCTCGACAGTGAGCGCACGCTTGCACGCAAGGGGCAGGAGTTAGTCATCACCCACTGGCTCGAACTGCTGCTCGGCAAACGCCGCATCCTGGAGATCTACCTCAACCACGTCGAGTGGGGGGAGGGCGTGTTCGGCGCCCAGGCCGCTGCACTTCACTACTTCCGCGTCGATGCGGTGCAGCTCGGCGTGATGCCGGCGGCGCGGCTGGCGGTGATGCTGCCGGCGCCCAGGCGCTTCGAGAAGCGCCCCGACTCGGCCTACGTGCGCGGGCGCGCTGCCACCGTGGCGGCACGCATGCCGGCGGTCGAACTGCCCTGACCCGGGCGCGGATCGCGACGCCCGGCACAATGCCGGCGTGATGGAACGCAGCCTGAGCGCCGAGATCGCCGCCGCCGCCGCGCGGCTGGTGGTCGACGAAGGCATGGAGTACGGCCCGGCCAAGCGCAAGGCGGCGCGCGCGCTGCAGCGCGTGGCCGTGCGGCACGCCGACCTGCCGAGCAACGCCGCCGTCGAGGACGAGGTGCGCGAGTACCTGCAGCTGTTCCACGCCGACACCCAGCCGCTCGAACTGGCCGCGCTGCGCCGCCACGCGCTGCCGTGGATGCAGCGCCTGGCGCCGCTGCGCCCGCACCTGGCGGGCGCGGTCTGGCGCGGCACGGCCACGCGGCTGTCGAGCCTGCACCTGGATCTGTACTGCGACGATCCGAAAGCCGCGGAGATCGCGCTGATCAACCTGGGGCTGGACTACGACTTGCAGACCGCGCCGGGCGGCGTGCGCGGCGATCCGCAGGCGGTGCTGACGCTGGCCAGCCGCTGCGCCGAACTCGACGAGACCGTCACCGTGCACCTGCACGTGCGCGACCTCGACGAACTGCGCGGCGCGCTCAAGCCCGACGCCGGCGGGCGCACGCTGCGCGGCGACGCCGTCGCCTTGCAGCGACTGCTCACCGCCGACGCGCAGGCCACCCGATGAACCGGCGCAGCGTCGTCACCGTGGGCGTCGCCGCCGTGGCCGCGGCCACCGGCATCGGCTGGGCGTTGCGGCACCAGCGCCGGCAGGCGGCGGACGACGACGGGGTGTGGGCGCTGCGGTTCGAGCGTCCCGAGGGCGGCGAACTGGTGATGGCCGACCTGCGCGGTCGCCCGCTGGTGCTGAACTTCTGGGCCACCTGGTGCCCTCCCTGCATCAAGGAGATGCCCGAGCTCGACCGCTTCCACCGCGAGTTCGCGCCGCAAGGCTGGCAGGTGGTCGGCCTGGCCATCGACGGGCCGACGCCGGTGCGCGACTTCCTGCGTCGGGTGCCCGTGGGGTTCGCGATCGGGCTGGCCGGACTCGGCGGCACCGACCTCGTGCGCCGGCTCGGCAACGCCGCCGGCGGCCTGCCGTTCAGCGTGATCTTCGGGCGCGACGGCCAGGTGCTGCACCGCAAGCTCGGCGAAACCAGCTTCGACGAACTCGCCGGCTGGGCCCGGAACATCAGGTGAAGCACGTGCACGACACGAACGTACGTGAAATGCGCGCGAACATCGCACAAAAGGCGTAAAGTTCGGCACCCGTCCCTGGCCCCGCAGGTGCCGGGAGATCGGCGACGAACCCGGTCCGGCGATGCGCGCATCGTCCCGGCAGCGATGCGGATCAGCGGAATTCGCTGCAGTTCGAGAAATTTAGAAACCAGAACATCAATCCTGATCGCCGGGCCGGGCAGCCCGCGGTCGGTCGTTGGAGAGGGCCCTGCATGGACCTGCGCAAGCTCAAGACCCTGATCGACCTCGTGTCGGAGTCGAACATCTCCGAACTCGAGATCACCGAAGCCGACGGCAAGGTGCGCATCGTGAAGTCGGACCCGCGCGCTTCGCTTGTCGCCGCGCCGATGGCGGCCGCACCGGTCATGGCCGCGCCGATGCCCGCGGTGGCGCCGGCCCCCGCGCCGCCGGCGCCCGAACCGGCCGGCCACGTGGTCAAGGCGCCGATGGTCGGCACCTTCTATCGCGCGTCGACGCCGGGCGGCAAGCCGCTGGTGGAGGTCGGCGACGAGGTCAAGGAAGGCCAGCCGCTGTGCATCATCGAGGCGATGAAGATCATGAACGAGATCGAGGCCGACCAGTCCGGCACGGTCAAGCGCGTGATGGCCGAGAACGGCCAGGCGGTCGAGTTCGGTCAACCGCTGTTCGTGATCGAGTGACGATGCGACGCGCGTTTCTGGCCGGCGACTGCGCCGCAGGCGCGGTGGCGCAGCCAGATCGCACCGCGGGCGCAGCCCGCTAGGGCGATCGAGCCGAGGCACCATGTTCAAGAAGATCCTCATTGCCAACCGAGGCGAGATCGCCCTGCGCGTGCAGCGCGCCTGCCGCGAGATGGGCATCAAGTCGGTCGTCGTCTACTCCGAGGCGGACCGCGACGCCAAGTACGTCAAGCTCGCCGACGAGGCGGTGTGCATCGGCCCGCCGCCGTCGTCGCACAGCTACCTCAACATGCCGGCGATCATCTCGACCGCCGAGGTCACCGACGCCGAGGCGATCCACCCCGGCTACGGCTTCCTCAGCGAGAACGCTGACTTCGCCGAACGCGTGGAGCAAAGCGGCTTCACCTTCATCGGCCCGCCGTCGTCGGCGATCCGCGTGATGGGCGACAAGGTCTCGGCCAAGCAGGCGATGATCCGCGCCGGCGTGCCCTGCGTGCCGGGGTCGGAGGGCGCGCTGCCTGACGACCCGAAGGAGATCGTGCGCATCGCGCGCACGGTCGGCTACCCGGTGATCATCAAGGCCGCCGGTGGTGGCGGCGGTCGCGGCATGCGCGTCGTGCACACCGAGGCCGCACTGCTCAACGCCGTGCAGATGACGCGCACCGAGGCCGGCGCGGCCTTCGGCAACCCGCAGGTCTACATGGAGAAGTTCCTGCAGAACCCGCGGCACATCGAGATCCAGGTGCTCGCCGACGCGCACCGCAACGCGGTCTGGCTCGGCGAGCGCGACTGCTCGATGCAGCGGCGTCACCAGAAGATCATCGAGGAGGCGCCGGCGCCGGGCATCCCGCGGCGCATCATCGAGCGCATCGGCGACCGCTGCGCCGCCGCCTGCAAGCGCATCGGCTACCGCGGCGCCGGCACCTTCGAGTTCCTGTACGAGAACGGCGAGTTCTACTTCATCGAGATGAACACGCGTGTGCAGGTCGAGCACCCGGTGACCGAGATGGTCACCGGCATCGACATCGTGCAGCAGCAGATCCGCATCGCCGCCGGCGAGAAGCTGCCGTTCTCGCAGCGCCAGATCCAGATGCGCGGCCACGCGATCGAGTGCCGCGTCAACGCCGAGGACCCCTACACCTTCGTGCCGTCGCCCGGGCGCATCACGATGTGGCACGCGCCCGGCGGGCCCGGCGTGCGCGTCGACAGCCACGCCTACACGAACTACTTCGTGCCGCCGAACTACGACTCGATGATCGGCAAGATCATCGTGCACGGCGACACGCGCGAGCAGGCGCTGGCACGCATGCGCACCGCGCTGCTCGAGACGCTGGTCGAGGGCATCCAGACGAACATCGCGCTGCACCGCGAACTGATGGTCGACGCAAAGTTCGTCGAAGGCGGCACCAGCATCCACTACCTCGAGCGCTGGCTGGGCCAGCACGAGCGCTGAGCCACGCGCGCCGCCGCCGTGCACGAACTCGTCCTGCGCGCGCCCGAACCGCTGGTCGAGGCACTGTCCGACGCGCTGATGGGCGAACTCGACGCGCTGTCGGTGTCGGTCGAGGACGCCGACTCCGGCAGCGACGGCGAAAGCGCGCTGTTCGGCGAACCCGGCCTGCCACCGCCGGCGCAGGCGTGGCCGCACTCGATGCTGCGCGCGCTGTTCGCCGACGAGCGGCGCGCCACCGACGCCGCCGCACTGCTGGCCGCGCAGGACTGGGCGCAAGGCCTGCGCGTCGAGGCGATCGTCGCGGTGCCCGACGCCGACTGGGTGAGACTGACGCAGGCGCAGTTCGCCCCGGTCGAGATCACGCCGACGTTCTGGATCGTGCCGAGCTGGCACGAGCCTCCGGCGCAGGCCGAGCGCGTGATCCGCCTCGACCCGGGGCAAGCCTTCGGCACAGGCACGCACCCGACGACGCGCATGTGCCTGCGCTGGATCGCCGCGCAGGACGCGCCGCGCCGCGCCGGCTGGACGCGCGTGCTCGACTACGGCTGCGGCTCGGGCGTCCTCGCGATCGGCGCGGCACTGCACGGCGCGCGCGGCATCGACGCGATCGACATCGACCCCGAGGCGCTCGAGGCGGCGCAGGCGAACGCGGCCGCCAACGGCGTGGCGATGCGCGTCGGCGGACCGCAGCGGGCGCAGGGCGCCTACCCGTTGGTGCTGGCGAACATCCTCGCGCAACCGCTGAAGCTGCTCGCACCCCTGCTCGCCGGCCACGTCGCACCCGGCGGTGACCTGGTGCTGGCCGGCATCCTCGAGCGCCAGGCCGACGAGCTGCGCGCCGCGTACGCACCGTGGTGCGACCTCGGCGTGGCCGACCGCGACGACGGCTGGGTGCTGATGCACGCGCGGCGCGCCCCGCCGCCGACGCGCGTGGCATGATTCCGCGCATGAGCGCGCTGCCACGCCGAGCATCGATCGCCGCGCCGCCGCGCGGTGCGGCGTGGCGGGCGCTCCGGGGCCGCGACGCATGACGCTGGCCACGCGGTGCACCTCGTGCGGCACGGCGTTTCGCGTCGTGCAGGACCAGCTCAAGATCTCCGACGGGTGGGTGCGCTGCGGGCGCTGCGGCGCCGTGTTCAACGCGACCGAGAGCCTGTTCGACCTCGATGCTCTGACGCCCCCCGCACCGTCGTCACCGGCCGCCGCCCCGCCGACGTCGTCGCCGCCGTCGACGATCGTCGCCGCGATGGCCGCCAGCGCAGCGGCCCGGGGCGACATGGCGCCATCGGGCGATGCCTGGTCCGCCGCGCCGCCCGCAGCGCACACCGAGCCCGGTGCCGACCCCGCGACGGCTGCGCCTGACTTGTCGGGCTTGCCGTGCCACGAACCCTGGCCGGTACCGTCGCCCGAGCGGGCCGATCACGGCGACCAAGCCGAGCCGGGCGCCGATGCGCTCGCGGTGCCCGACCCGGCGCACACCGAGCCGTCCGACCACCCCGGCGGCGCCGACACCGCGCCGGCGCGCGACGCCGAGGCCGCGCGGGCCGACGCGATCGACGCGGCCGACGTCGCGGCGCGCGCCGACGCGGCGACCGACGCCGCCACCTCGGCGCCGGCCGCACCGCACTTCGTGCGAAAGGCCGAGCGCGCCGCACGCTGGCAGTCGCGCGAGGCGCGAGTCGCGCTCGCCACCGCGGCGCTGCTGCTGGCCGGTGCCGCCGCGATGCAGGCCGCGCGCGGTTTTCACGCCTCGATCGCCGCGCAGTGGCCGCAGTCGCGCAGCTGGCTCGACCCGCTGTGCGAATGGGCCGGCTGCGAGAGCCAGCCGCGCCGACGCCTCGAGGCGCTGACTGTCGAGAGCAGTTCGCTGGTCACCGTCGCCGGAACCGACTGGACGCGGCTGACGGTGGTGCTGCGCAACCGCGACCGCACCCGCGTGCGGCTGCCGGCGGTCGAGCTGACGCTGACCGACGCGCAGGGCACCATCGTCGCGCGCAAGGTGCTGACGATGGCCGAGCTCGGCACCGACCAGAGCGCGATCGACCCCGGCAGCGAGCTCGCGCTGCAGGCGGTGCTCGACCCCGGCGGACGGCGCATCGTCGGCTACACGATCGAGCTCTTCTACCCCTGAGCGCGCCGATGCGCCCGGCCCGCCGCGTGCGCGCAGCGCGCCCCACCCCCGGCCCCAGGCGGCGCGCCACCGCTGTTTCGGAGACCCCATGCCTGCACTGATCTGCGGCTCGCTCGCGTTCGACACCATCACCAACTTCCGCGGCCGCTTCGCGCAGCAGATCCTGCCCGAGCAGGTGCACATCCTGAACGTGTCGTTCCTCGTGCCGACGCTGCGGCGCGAGTTCGGCGGCTGCGCCGGGAACATCGCGTACACGCTGGCCCAGCTCGGCGGTGAGCCGGTGGTAATGGCCGCGCTCGGCAGCGACGGCGCCGACTACCTGTCGCGGCTGCAGGGCTTGGGGGTGGACACCTCGTGCGTGCGCGTCGAGCCGGGGCACTACACCGCGCAAGCGATCATCATCACCGACGACGACAACAACCAGATCACCGCCTTCCACCCGGGGGCGATGATGCAGGCGCACCTGACGCCGGTGCCGAAGCGCGCCGACCTGGACGTCGGCATCATCGCGCCCGACGGTCGCGACGCGATGCTGCAGCACGCGGAGCAGATGCATGCGGCGGGCATCCCGTTCGTCTTCGACCCTGGCCAGGGGCTGCCGATGTTCGACGGCGCCGAACTGCGCGGCTTCGTCGAGCGGGCGACCTGGGTCGCGGTCAACGACTACGAGGCGCGCATGCTGTGCGAGCGCACCGGTCTCGACCTCGCCCAGCTGTCGCGCTCGCACCTGCAGGGCGTGATCGTCACGCTGGGCGCCGACGGCTGCGAGCTGTGGGTGCGCGGCGAACGCACGCACGTGCCGGGGGTGCCCGCCGCGCAGGTCGTCGACCCCACCGGCTGCGGCGACGCGTTCCGCGGCGCGCTGCTCTACGGGCTCGAACGCGGCTGGCCGCTGGCGCGCTGCGTCGCGCTGGGCAACCGCGTCGGCGCGCTGAAGATCGCCTGCCGCGGCGGACAGAACCATCGCGTCGGGCGTGACATCCTGCCGCCGTGAGCCGCGTCGGGGTGCGGCGTCGCTTCAGCGCCGCACCCCGGCACCGATATGGGCTCCATGATGGACATGCAACTGCTGCTGTGGGTGGCCGCATCGGCCGTCGTCTCGGGCCTCGCGGTCGGCGCCGGCGTCGGCTGGTGGACGATGCGCACGGTCAAGGTGCTGCGCGCCCGACTCGAACACGCCGAGCAAGCGCGTGCGACCGCGCACGAGCGCTCCCGCCAGGCACGCCAGCAGGTGGCGCAGCTGCAGCAGGCGCTCGCCACCGCGAAGGCGCAGCAGGCCGCCGCCGACGAAGCCGCCAGGGCGCACAAGCCCGACGGCACGCCTTCGCGCCGCGAACAGCTTGCGCGCAAACTCGACGACGAGCCGACGCTGGTGCTGCCGCGCCGCGAGTTGCCCGCCGACGGCTTCGCCGACACGATGCCGTTCCAGGACTGAGGCCCGGCCCGCGCGGACAAAAAAAGACCCGGCCGTAGCCGGGTCCTCGGTGGCCCGGAGGCCGGTCAGGGCTTGTTGCCGGTCGGGAACGGCCACGCGGCCGCAGGACTCAGCGTCGTCTTCGCCGCCGGGGCAGCAGGGGCAGGCTTGGCGGCCGGCTTCTTCGCCGCCTTCTTCGCCGCAGCCTTCTTCGCCGGCGCCTTCTTGGCGGGGGCCTTCTTCGCCGCAGCCTTCTTCGCAGGCGCCTTCTTGGCGGGGGCCTTCTTGGCCGCAGCCTTCTTCGCCGGCGCCTTCTTGGCAGCGGCCTTCTTGGCCGGCGCCTTCTTCGCGGCCGCCTTTTTGGCCGGCGCCTTCTTCGCCACCACCTTCTTCGCCGGCGCCTTCTTCGCGGCGGCCTTCTTCGCGGCGGCCTTCTTCGCCGGAGCGGCCTTCTTGGCCGGCGCCTTCTTCGCGGCCGCCTTCTTCGCGGGGGCCTTCTTGGCCGCAGCCTTCTTCGCAGTTGCCATTTCGATCTCCTTGATCAAGTTGCGAAATCTCCGCGCACGCATGCAGCGCGGAATTCACCCGCAGAGTCCGTCGAGGCAGGCGGCGCCTGCGACGGCGTCCCCGCGTGGTGAACGGGGGTGCGGACCACGCCGGCCGCTTCTGCGGTGGCCGTGCGTCGTCCGCGGGTCTTGATCTCTCACCGGGCAGTGCGAGCCGGCCGCGTGGCCGGCGTCACTCCCAAGACAGCGCGCCTCCCGTCTGGTACTCGATGACGCGCGTCTCGAAAAAGTTGCGCTCCTTCTTCAGGTCGATCATCTCGCTCATCCACGGAAACGGGTTCTCCTCGTTCGGGAAGAGCTCCTCCAGGCCGATCTGCGTCGCACGCCGGTTGGCGATGTAGCGCAGGTAGCCCTTGAACATCGAGGCGTTGAGCCCCAGCACGCCGCGCGGCATGGTGTCCTCGGCGTAGCGGTACTCGAGGTCGACCGCCTTGAGGAACAGCGCCTTGATCTCGGCGCGGAACTCCGGCGTCCACAGCTGCGGGTTCTCGAGCTTGATCGCGTTGATCAGGTCGATGCCGAAGTTGCAGTGCATCGACTCGTCGCGCAGGATGTACTGGTACTGCTCGGCGGCGCCGGTCATCTTGTTCTGCCGGCCGAGCGCCAGGATCTGCGTGAAGCCGACGTAGAAGAACAGGCCTTCCATCAGGCAGGCGAAGACGATCAGGCTCTTCAGCAGGGTCTGGTCGGCCTCGGGGGTGCCGGTGACGAAGGCCGGATCCATGATGGCGTCGATGAACGGGATCAGGAACTCGTCCTTGTCGCGGATCGACGCCACCTCGTGGTAGGCGTTGAAGATTTCGCCCTCGTCCAGCCCGAGCGACTCGACGATGTACTGGTAGGCGTGGGTGTGGATCGCTTCCTCGAAGGCCTGGCGCAGCAGGAACTGGCGGCACTCGGGGGCCGTGATGTGGCGGTAGGTGCCCAGCACGATGTTGTTGGCGGCCAGCGAGTCGGCGGTGACGAAGAAGCCGAGGTTGCGCTTGACGATGCGGCGCTCGTCCTCGGTCAGGCCGTTCGGGTCCTTCCACGTCGCGATGTCGCGCGACATGTTGATCTCCTGCGGCATCCAGTGGTTGGCACAGGTGGCGAGGTACTTCTCCCAGGCCCACTTGTACTTGAACGGCACCAGCTGGTTGACGTCGG
>NZ_DAOKZA010000063.1:0-14940 GCF_035325925.1 Azohydromonas sp.
CACGTCGCCGCAGCACGCATCGTCGCGGACCTGAAAACGAGTTGTTCAGGGCCGAGGAGCTTGGACTCATCGAGGGAACCGAAGAAGATGCCGTCTTCGTGCCGTACGAATCGGTCGAGATCCTGCTCCCGCTGGCCCAGGTTGCCTGCGCGCCTACCGTCGGTCCCGTCTCGACTCGAACGTTGCGGCCTCGCATTCAAACCGCCGAGGCGCCCCGGCAATCCTGCTACCCTGTTTGCGATCTCGGAGAACCCGTGTCCCTCGGAAGGAAGCCTCGATGGGTGTTCTAGACGACCACAATCACCAGTACACGTACGGCAACTCGCTTGGGCCACCGACGTCAGTAGCTGGTGTATCGGCACAGCAGTCGATCGACGCGCACGACAGACTCGTTGCAGCCTCGACCTCGGCGCGCGCGACTGGTTCAGTTGCCCCAGGCCCGCGCGCGCACCTCGTCTTTGCTTCGGTCAGTGGCGCCGTCTCGCTGGCCGCTGCAACCGCGGCCTACTTGATCGGAGGAATCGGAGCAGTCGCACTTGGGCTCGTCGCCGTGGCTGCCGGGAGCTTTACCGCCGTATTCCTGGTTGCGGCACTGATCGAGTTCCTGAAGTCTGCATTCTCGTCACGCAAGTAGCCAGGCGAGTCACCGACGCGTGGTTCCACGCACCGCGAGCCCCGACGCGCTCGTCGCACCAGACGATGTGGCACTCGAGGTCGAGCCACTGCAGGTGGGCGCGGTGCGGCGCCACGCGTGCCAGCCAGCGCAGTTCGTTGCTCGCGCCCTCGATCACGTCCGGCCACCACCGGCGGGACGCGCAGTTCGAGACTCAGGCGACACGACATGCGACACATCAGCACGTTCATCGACATCGAGGCCCCGCCCCGGCGCGTGTGGGCCGTCCTGATGGACTTCGCTGCCTACGCCGACTGGAATCCCTTCGTCCGCCACATCGCCGGAAGTCCGTCGCCGGGGAGCAGGTTGCGGGTCACGATCCAGCCGCAGGGCGCAAGGCCGATGTCGTTCGCGCCCGAGGTGCTGGCCTGCGAACCCGAGCGCGAGTTCCGCTGGCGAGGAAAGGTGCTCGTCGGCGGCGTCTTCGACGGCGAGCACGCCTTGCGGCTGGTGGAATCGGCGGCCGGCTCCTGCAGGTTCGTCCACGAGGAGACCTTCTCCGGCGTGCTGGTGCCGTTGCTCATGCGCGGGGCGCTGCGCACGCGCACCGAAGCGGGCTTCAACGCGATGAACCGCGCGCTCAAGCTGCGTGCCGAACGCGGTGACGGTCACCCCCGCTGACGGCTTGCGGGTCGAGCGTCGCCGAGGCACGCCTTCACGCGCCTGCTTGCGCTGCCCGAGCGGCGCCGCGTATCCTCCGCCGGCCACGCTGGGCCGCCCGGGAAAGGAGCAATGCGACATGGACTGGCTCGGCATGGCCGCGGTCACGAAGCACGTCGCGCACCACGTCGCCTCGCTCGCGGGCGTTCCATCGGGATGACGGCGCGGGAAGACGACCACCGTGTGCGCGGCATGCTTGCCGCCCGCGGCCACCAGGACGTCGGCGCGACGAGTTGCTGGTTCCGGGGCCACACCGGCGGCAAGCGGGTGCTCGTCGAGCGTTCGACCCGCTGGCGTTCCGCGCGGTCGTCCGGATCGCCGCAGACGGCGCATCGGCGCACGATCTGCACGAACTCGTGCGCCGGGCGGAGAGGCACGCGCCGGTCGGCGACGCCCTGCGCCGCGCCGTGGCCGTCGACTGCGAGGTCGTCGGCGCATGGTCCATGCCCCTCGAGGCACCCTGTCCTTAGGCTCGAGCCGGCGCACCACGGCATGGCGCCGCACGCGGCTCGGCCCGAACCTGACGCACCACCATGACCCCGCAGACCGCATCGCTGATGGCGCAATACAACCGCTGGATGAACGACCGTGTGTTCGAGGCCGCCGCCACGCTCGACGCCGCCACGCTCGCGGCCGACCGGGGGGCCTTCTTCGGCTCCATCCTGGGCACGCTGAACCACATCGCGGTGGCCGACACGATCTGGCTACACCGCTTCGCGAGGCACGAGGCGAACTTCTCCAGCCTCGGCGCACTGTCCGAGCTTGCGCGGCCGTCTTCGTTGAGCCAGCCCCTGGCGCCCGACCTCGCGGGCCTGCGCCAGTACCGGCGACGACTCGATGAACTCATCATGGGCTGGGTGTGCGAGCTGACGCCCGAGCATCTCTCGGCCGACCTCGCGTACGCCAACATGGCCGGCGTCGAGTCGCGCAGGAGCTTCGGCGCCCTGCTCCAGCACTTCTTCAACCACCAGACGCATCATCGCGGCCAGGTCTCGACGCTGCTGTTCCAGTGTGGCGTCGACATCGGCGTCACCGACCTGCTGGCCCTCATTCCGCGCAGCGAAGCGTAGTGCGGGTCTGGCGTCGCGCCTCGCTGCACGACCAGCGCCCGCAAGGCCGGGTTCACCGGCTGCAGCATGTCGAACGCCCGCGTCAGGCCATCGCCGTTGGCCATTGGGCGATGCTTGTCATCGCCGGGTTCGACTTCGTCCTCATCGGTCAGTGGGCAGCCGGCGGCAGCCGTGGTGCGGCGATGTCCGCGGTGGCCGGCATGACCACGGCCACGCGGGTCCGGGCCACGCCGGCACCCGCGGCTCCTCGTGGCCTTCGCGACGAATCGGACCATACTTCAGGCACTCGGCGCCGCTGCGGCACCGGCCACACGCTCACACGCTGGTCGCCATGAGAACCCGTCTCGCGATCCCCGAAGATGCCCGCGCGATCGCCGAAGTGCACGTGCGCAGCTGGCAGGCCGCCTACGCGACGATCCTCGATCCGGCCTTCCTCGCCGGCCTCTCGGCGCAACGTCGCGCCCTGGGCTGGCAGGCCGCGCTGGGCGCCGGGGAATCGACGACGGTGGTCGGCGAGAAGGACGGCCAGGTGGTGGCGTTCGTCAGCTACGGAGCGTGCAGGGACGAAGGGGCACCGGCGCACCGAGGCGAGATCTGGGCCATCTACGCGATCCCGCAGGCCTGGGGAACCGGCGTCGGACGGCAGCTGCTCCACGACGCACTGGCTGCACTGCGCACCGCAGGCAAGAGCGACTGCACGTTGTGGGTGCTGGCCGACAACGCGCGCGGCCTGGACTTCTATCGGCGCGCGGGTTTCCAGCAGGTGCCCGACTCGGGCAAGGTGTTCGATCTGGGGGGCCGGCAGGTGCAGGAAGTGCAGCTGCGGCTGGATCTGCGCGCCAGTGCCCGGCCCCCGGCAGGACAGGCCCGGCCCGACAAGTAGAACCCATGCCCGGCTCTGCACCGCTTGCTCGCATTCGCCGCGCCGTTGCGGCCGACCTGCCGGCGATCGTGCGCATGCTCGCCGACGACGCGCTCGGCGCGCAACGCGAGCGCTGGGAGAACCCGCTGCCGTCGTCGTATCTCCAGGCCCTCGAGGCCATCACGAGGGATGCCAACAACGAGCTCGTCGTCGCCGAGGCTGCCGACGGCTCGGCCGTGGCGGTGCTTCAGCCGACCTTCGCCCCTCGCCTCACGCATCGGGGCGGTTGGCGGGCCACCATCGAGGGGGTGCGCGTCGGCAGCAGCCTTCGCGGTGCGGGGTTCGGCCGGCAACTGCTTGGCTGGGCCATCGCGCGGGCGCGCGAGCGCTGCTGTCACCTGGTGCAGCTCACCACCGACAGGCGGCGCCCGCGGGCCAGGCGCTCCTGCGAGTCACTCGGGTTCGTGGCCTCGCACGAGGGCATGAAGCTCGATCTGTCGTCGTCGCCGGGGGAGCCCGGCGCCATGCCCGCGTCGACCCGCACGGTCGGGCCAGCCCGGCCGCGAGGCCGCGCCGTCCTGCCGGTGCGGCCTGCCTAGCTCGCACTGCCATGCAGATGCAGCGGTTTCGCGAGGCGTCGCAGGAAGACCTGGCTGCCATCTGCCGCCTCGGTGAAGCGGTGAATGCGCTTCACCACGAGGCCTGGCCGCAGATCTTCGTCGGCCCCGGTGACCCCATGCGTCACGCCGCGCACTGGCAGCAGGGCATCGGCGCCGCGAACGCGACCACGTTCGTCTGCGAGCGCGACGGCGAGGTCGTCGGGTTCGTGACCGTGTTCCAGGCGCACGAAGCCAACCCGCTGCTCCAGCCCGTGCCCTACGCCCGAATCGGCGCGATCGGCGTCGATGCGCGGTGCCGGGGTGCGGGCATCGGCCGGACACTCATGGAGCGAGCGCAGCAGTGGGCGGTGCGGCGCGGCCTGTCCGACCTGCGACTCCACGTCTGGAGCTTCAACGCACGCGCACTGCGCCTGTACGCGCAACTGGGTTACGAGGTTCGTTCGCAGGTGCTCGGCAAGCGGCTGGCGGGCCCCCATGGCGGAGGTGTCTTCGATGCGGGCCCGTGGCCACACCCTGCGCGAGGCGTCGCGGCAACTTCTGCCGCCGACGTGCTGCCCGAGCAGATCGAGTCGGACCGGCTGGTGATCCGCGTGGCCAGGCCGGGCGACGGCGCCATGGTCAACGCAGCCATCGTCGAGTCGTTGCCGGCGCTGTCGCCATGGCTCGGGTGGGTCACGCCGCCGCCGAGCGTCGAGCAGTCCGAACTCAGCTGCCGCAGGGCCTACGCGAGGTTCCTGCTCAACGAGGACCTGATGGCGCTGTTCCTGCTGAAGTCGGACGGCGCGCTGGTGGGCGGCAGCGGACTGCATCACGCGAACTGGCAGCTCAGGCAGTTCGAGGTCGGGTACTGGGGGCGCACCGCGTACGCAGGCCGCGGCCTGGTGACCGAAGGTGTTCGCGCGCTGGCCGAACACGCGTTGTCGGTGCTGCGGGCCAGCCGCGTGTGGCTGACGACCGACGAGCGCAACGTCCGCAGCTGGCGGCTCGCCGAGCGTGCCGGCTTCGAGCTGGAGGGCACCTTGCGCCACGAGCGCCTCGACCTGGCGGGGCGACTTCGGAACACGCGCGTGTACGCCCGCGTCGCGGCCTGAGCGCCCGCGCGGCGCTTGGCCGGCGCGGCGCGGTGGTCCATCATGCGCCCCGCGGACCGGGCACCGTGTCGGCGTCGGCCGCCAGAGTCCAACGTCGGGTCGCACCGGCCACGCAGGGAGGAACGCCTTGGAGATCTCCGCCACCGTCATCAGCACGCCCGGCCGGCACCACGTGGTCGTTCGCACGGGAAGCACCGAGCACGCGCTCGACGTCGCCCCGAAGGGCACGGGCGGCGGCTCGGCCACCAACGGTGGCGAGTTCCTGATGCTCGCGCTGGCCACCTGCTACTGCAACGACCTGTATCGCGAAGCCGCCCGCCTCGGCGTGCAGCTCGAAGAGGTCCGGGTTCAGGCCGACTGCGAGTTCGCCGGCGTCGGGCTGGCCGCTTCGGACGTTCGCTACCGCGCCTCGATCAAGTCGTCGGCCCCGCCGCAAGCCATCGCGCGGCTGCTGCACGAGACCGACGCGGTGGCCGAGGTGCACAACACGCTGCGCAGCGGCGTGCCGGTTCGGCTGCTCGGTTCGTGACCGGCGGCGGCGCGAGCGGTCGCGTTCCACGACGCCGTGCCGTCCACACTCGGCTGCGCGCGCATCTGGCGCGACACCCGTCCGGGAGGAGCCGGCCAGGCCGCCGGCTACGGGAGCCCCGGCGCAGGCGACGAAATCGCCGTCAAGCAAGTGCCGCCGGGGTCGCCGGCCGTGACGCCTCGATGCCGCGTCCGCCGCGGACGCGGGCCGACGAGGCGGCGACCCCGCGTTCTTTCGGCATGATCACAGACGTGAAGGACACCTGCCGCCTCTACACGGACCTGGCGTGGCTGTGGCCCCTGTGGGGCGACGCCTCGACGCAGTACGCCCACTACGGCGAGCACGTCACGGGCCTCGTCCGGCGACACGCCAGGCGCCCGACCAGGACCCTGCTGGACATCGGGTGCGGCGGCGGGAAGAACGTGCTGAACCTGGCGCGGCACTTCGAGGTCACCGGCGTCGACCTGAACCCGGCCATGCTCGCGCAGGCGAAGGCGCTGAACCCCGGGTGCCGCTTCGTCGAAGGCGACATGCGCACGTTCAGGCTGGGTCGCCGCTTCGACGCCGTGCTGATGGACGACGCGATCTCGCACATGAGCAGCCGGGCCGACTTCGTCGCGGCGCTGCGCACCGCGCACGCCCACCTCGAACCCGGCGGGGTGATGGTCGCCACACCGGACGTGACGACCGAGACGTTCCGGCAGAACCGGACCACCACCACCACCGCCGCACGCGAGGGAATCGACGTCGTCTTCGTCGAGAACGTGTACGACCCCGACCCCGCGGACGAGCACTACGAGACGACGGTGCTGTACCTGATCCGCGACCACGGCCGCTTGCGCATCGAGACCGACCGCTGGACGATGGGGATCTTCGCGCTGGACGCCTGGCGGCGCGTGCTGCACGAGACGGATTTCGAGGTGCATGATTCGAGCTACGTCGTCGACGAGGACGCGTACACGGTGTTCGCATGCATCAAGCCGGCATGAATCGCAGACCACCGGGGGCGGGCGACGCTTCGCCGCGCGCCTGACCCGCCCCCCGGGACATCGCCATGGACATCGCTTCCGTCACCGGCTCGTGTCTTTGCGGGGCCGTGCGCTTCCGCGCTTCGCTGCCGTCGAAGTGGGTCGCCCACTGCCACTGCTCCTACTGCCGGCGCGCGCACGGCGCCGCGTTCGTCACCTGGGCCGGCTTCCCGGCCTCGCAGTTCGCGCTGGCGCCGCTGTCGCAGCAACCGCGCTGGTACGAGTCGAGTCCGGGGGCAAGGCGGGCCTCGTGCCCGACCTGCGGCACGCCGATGTTCTTCGAGTCCAAGCGCTGGCCGGGCGAGGTGCACGTGGCGCGCGCGCTGATCGACGGGCCGCTGGACCGGGAACCGAGCGCCCATGTCTTCTACGAGACGCACGTGCCGTGGGTGAGCGTCGACGACGCACTGCCGAAGAAGCCCGGCACCCCGCCCGAGTCCCGCTCCGGCGACGCGGCGGGCGCCGCCGGCGAAGCCTGACCCGGTCGAGCACCGCCGCAGGCACACCGTCGGCACGGAGCCCCAACCGAAACCCGGGCCCGAGGAGCCACCGCCTTGCCGCCGATCCGCGTCGAGTCCCTGCGCGTCGAGCACCTGCCGCGGCTCGCGGCGGTGCTGCGCCACGAGGCGGTCTACGAACACATCGGCGGCGAGGTGCCGTCGCTGGACGACTTCGTGCTCGGCCTCGGCCGGGCGCTGGCCGGCCCGCCGCCGAGCCGCCCCCGCGAGCGCTGGCTCAACTACCTGCTGTGCGACGCGCACACCGGGCGCATGGTCGGCAGGCTCGAGGCGACGGTGGTGCCCGGCCGGGCGGAAGTGGCGTTCCTCGTCGACCCGGCGCTGTGGGGCCGCGGCTATGCCCGCGCCGGGCTGGCTTGGTTGCACGACGAGGTGGTCCGTGTGGCCGGGGTGGTCGAGTTCTGGGCCACGACGGTGCCGGCGAACACGCGCTGCCAGGCGCTGCTGCGCCGCAGCGGCTACGCCGAAGTGGCGCCGGCGTCGGCGCCGGCGCTGGCCAGCTACGAGCCCGGGGACCTGGTCTTCCGCCGTCGCGCGGCGGCGTGACCCGGCGCGCACGCGAGTCACCGCCCGCATGCCGGCCGTCGTCATTCAGGTCAGGGTCAAGCCCGGTTCGCGTGCCAGCGCGCTGACTCGCGAGGACGACGGCACGTGGCTCGCGCAGCTGAAGTCGCCGCCCGTGGACGGCAAGGCCAACGCCGAGCTGATCGCGCTGGTGGCCAGGCACTTCGACTGCGCCAAGTCGGCGGTCAGCATCAAGAGCGGCGGATCGGCACGCACCAAGCTGCTCAAGGTCGAGACACCGTGAAGACGCGCCCGAGCGTGCCCACCCTGGCCGTCGCCGAACTCGGGCGCGCGGTGGCCTACTGCCCTCCTGCCGCGACGCGCCGGGCTGGGCCACCGAGGGCATCGTAAGCAACGGGTTCGAGCACGGCGCGGCGCCTGGCCAGCCGCACCCCGGCGCGTTCTCGCGGGACCACATCGTGCCGTCGCGCGACGAGGTGGACCGGATCGTGGAGCAAACGGCCCGCCCGAGGCCGGCACTTGGCCCGCGACGCGACGTGGGCCATCATCGGCCCCGCGGGCCGGCCGCCGGGCCGACACCGCACCGGTTCCCAGGCCCACCCTCGCCCGCTCACGCCCCCCCATGCCGGTCAGCTGGACAGAGCGCCTCGACGCCGTCGACTGGCGCGAGCTCGAGACGCTGTATCGCCTCGCGCCGCTGGGCGGCAAGAGCGCCGACCACCTGCGCACCGTGTTCACGAACAGCCGCTTCACGCTGTTCGCCCACGACCGCGGCAGGCTCGTCGCGGCAGGGCGGGCGCTGTCCGACGGCGCGGACTGCGCCTGCATCTGCGATGTCGCGGTGATGCCCAGCCACCAGGGCACGGGGCTGGGTCGCGAGCTGGTCGGGCGGCTGGTCGAGGCCCTGCAGGGGCACCGCAAGATCCTGCTGTACTCGGTGCCGGGCAAGGAAGGTTTCTACCGCAAGCTCGGCTTCATGCGACTGCTGACGGCGATGGCCATCTTCGACGACCAGGCGGCGGCCATCGCGCGCGGCCACCTGGGCGACGGCTGAACGACGGGGGGGCGGCGTGACGATGCGCTTCGCGATCCTCGGCAACGCCGGCTCGGGCAAGTCGACGCTCGCCGGCTGGCTGGCCGGCGCAGCGGGGCTGGCGATGCTCGAGCTGGACACCGTCGCCTGGGAGCCGGACCAGCCCGCCGTCGCGCGAGCCCCGGCGGCGGCGCGCGCCGACGTCGCCGCGTTCTGCGCGCGCCACGAGCGATGGGTGATCGAGGGCTGCTACGCCGACCTCGTCGAAGCCGCGCTCGCGTACGGGCCGCGGCTGGTCCTGCTCGACCCGGGGCTCGAGGCGTGTCTCGCCAACTGCCGCCGCCGGCCCTGGGAGCCGCACAAGTACCCCTCGAAGCAGGCGCAGGACGCGAACCTGCGGCCCCTGCTGTCGTGGGTGGCCGACTACTACGTGCGCGACGGCGCGATGTCGCTGAAGGGGCATCGGCAGTGCCTCGCCGGCTACGCGGGCCGCAAGGTCGTGCTGCGGCGTCTGCCGCGCCTGCATCCGCCCGAGGCGCAACTGCTGGCCTGGCTGGACCGAGACCCGGTTCACCAAGTTCGCCGCGCATGAACGCCCCGCTGCGCATCGCCCGTCCGGTGTCGGATCTCGAGCGCGCCGCGCGCATGTACCGGCACGGGCTGGCGCTCGACGAGATCGGGCGTTTCGCCGACCACGAAGGCTTCGACGGGGTGATGCTCGGACGGCGCGGCGCCGCCTTCCACCTCGAGTTCACCTTCTACCGCCGGCACCCGGTGTCGCCGGCCCCGACGCCCGAGGACCTGCTGGTGTTCTACCTGCCCGACCGCGACGACTGGGAGCGGCGCTGCCGGTCGATGCACGTCGCGGGATTCGCCGAGGTGGCCTCGTTCAACCCCTACTGGGCACGCCTGGGCCGCACGTTCGAGGACATCGACGGCTACCGGGTGGTGATCCAGCGTGCGGCGTGGCCCCGCGCGGCGTAGCCCCCCTCGCCGGCCCCGACGCATGCGCGCCATGCCTTCGCCCGTCAAGATCGACCCAACCGCCCACGCGGCCCACGACCCATGAACGACCGAGCCCAGGCACTCGCCGCCGCGCTGATCCGCAACTTCAACGACGTGCCGCTGAAGCACTTCGTGCGCGAACCGCACTACGACTCGCACGGCGCGCGCCTGGCGCACGACACGGCGGCGCGCAAGCTCGGCGCGTCGTTCGACGTGCTGGCCCCCGGCAAGCGCGGCTGCCCGTACCACCTGCACCATGCCCAGGAGGAGATGTTCATCGCCGTCGAAGGCAGCGGCACCCTGCGCGTGGCCGGCGAGACGATCCCGCTGAAGGCCGGCGACGTCGTCTTCATTCCCGCGGGCCCCGAGTACCCGCACCAGATCCTCAACACGTCGGACGCGCCGCTGAAGTACCTGTCCATCAGCACGATGGAGACGCCCGAGATCTGCGAGTACCCCGACTCCGGCAAGTACCTGGCCGAGGGCAGCCTGCGATCGAGTGCGCCGTTCGAGATCATCGACCGGCGCGGGCAGGGTCTGGACTACTGGGACGGCGAGCCCTGACGGCTGCGCTGGCGCATCGTGAACCAGACCCTGAACGGGTCGGGCGACGACCGCGCGTCCACCGACGCCCTCGCGGTGTCGCGGCTGGCGAGCGAACTCGCAGCGGCCGCCCGGTCGCCTGACGCACCCGCTCGCCAGCGCCGGGACCGAACCCATGTCGGTGCACCCGACCGACCGCGGCGACGAGGCCGCACGGGTGGCCGACCTGCCGCGCGACCCGCGGTACGAGACGCGCTGCGGCTTCGGACCCGCCATCGACCGGGGCTGCTCGCGCCGCACGTCGTCGACCCGCCGCGGGCCTGGATGGTGCGCGCCGTCGTGCCCGGCGTGCTCGGCGCCGTGCGCGGCACGCTGCGGTGCGCGCAAACGCGGGCAGCCGGGCCGCACTGGCGGGAGTAGCCTTCCCGACGAGCCCGGTGCGCGCACACTGGCACCGCATCGGCTCGCCGCACTTGCCCACCGCCGGCGCTCGCCGCTGGCGCCCGCCGCCCCGCCCCACGCCGAGTCGACCACGCCATGAGCCGCACACCGCCCGTCGTCACGCTGCGCGAGATCACTGCCGACACCGTGCTCGCGGTGGTTCGGCTGAGCGTGGCCGAGTCGCAGCAGCGCTTCGTCGCGCCCAACGCGGTGTCGCTGGCGCAGGCGCTGTTCTCCCCGCAGGCCTGGTACCGCGCGATCCACGCCGACGACGAGATCGCGGGCTTCGTGATGCTCGCGGACGATTCGCTGCTGCGCCCGCCCCCCGCGTCGCCGACGATCGGCGTCTGGCGCTTCATGGTCGACGCCCGGTTCCAGGGTCGCGGCATCGGCCGCGCGGCCATGCAGCGCGTGATCGAGCATGTGCGCTCGAAGGCGCTGTTCGAGGTGCTCGAACTGTCGTACGTGCCGGGCCCCGGATGCCCCGAGCCGTTCTACCTGTCGCTGGGCTTCCGCCACACCGGGCGACTCGACGACGACGAGGTCGTGCTCGAGCTCGCGCTCGACCCCGGCGCGTCCTGATCGGCGGGCCAGGCTGGTGTCGACCGCACTTCCACCGCCGAGCGCCGGGGGCTACAGTCGGTCCACGCCGAGGAGGGCCCGCGATGCTTCAGCTCCGTCCGTCCTGCGAGTGCTGCGACGCCGACCTGCCGCCGGACGCCGGCAACGCCCGCATCTGCTCGTTCGAGTGCACGTTCTGCGCCGCGTGCGCCGAGTCGAGGTTGGGCCACGTCTGCCCCAACTGCGGCGGCGAGCTGGTGCCGCGGCCGCGACGTCCCGACGCGAAGCTCGCCCGGCATCCGCCTTCGGCGTCGCGCGTCTTCAACCCGCAACGCTGCGCAGGCGCTGCGCGAGCGCCGTCGGGCGGATCGGCCGCGGCGTGAAGCCGAGGCCAGGCGTCCGGCCGAACGGCTTCGCAGCGTTCGCGCGCACGCTGCTCGTGCTGGCGGCGTGGCCCGCGGCCGCGACGGCGCAGGAGGCCCCTCGCCCGCCGGTGACGCCGGGCGACCGCTGGAGCTTCGTCGTCTACTACGGCACGCCGTCGACGGCGCCGAACCGCCACTGGGTGGTGTCCGCGGTGTCGCCGCAGGGCATCGCAGCCACCGAGAACGGCGAGCCGCTGCAGCTGTCGCCCGACCTCAACCTGGTCGAGTCGCCGGCGCGCCGCGAGTCCGACCTGCGACTGCTGCAGTTCCCGCTGAGCGTCGGCAAGCGCTGGACGTTCGAGACCGACACGCTGTTCAAGGACAACCAGTCGACCGCCCGCACGGGCGCACGCGTCGAGGTCGTCGCGCACGAGACGGTGCGTGTCGTGGCCGGGGAGTTCGCCGCCTTCAGGCTCGAAGCCAGCGGCAGCTTCACCGGCCGGTCGAAAGGCGGGCCCGGCGTGCTGTCGGGCGAGTTCCGCTCGACGTACTGGTATGCGCCGGCGGCCAGGGCGATCGTGAAGTCCGAGACGTGGAGCACGTACCGCGGCGCCGTCACGGTGGAGCTGGTGCGGTTCGAGCCGAGCGGTTCGGCCGGCCGCTGACCACCGGCCGGCAAGTGGCCCGGGCGCGCCGCACAGCCCGTCGTGCGTCGGCCGCGGCCCGTTGACCCGACATGGCGCCGTCCCCGACACCACGCCCCTCGCCGCGCCCGATGCGGCGTCGCCTGCTGCGCGCCGTGGCCGGCGTGGCGATCGCCGCCGCGGCGATGCTCGCGCTGGCCGTGTCGTGGGCGCTCGCGGTCTACCCCGCGGCGTACGTGTTCCGCACGTTCGTGTGGATGGACGCCGACGTCGACGATCGCCTGCGCTTTCCGGCACGCGAGATCGCCGCGCGGCCCGGTGCGAGCGAGCTGCCGGTCGCGCTACAGCCGGCCCGCGTGCGGCAGGCCTTTGCCGCCGCGCAACCCGACGCGGACATCGACGCCTGGCTCGCCGCACGCCAGACGCTGGGTTTCGTCGTGCTGCAGCACGGCCGCGTGATCTTCGAGGGTTACTACCACGGGCACCGGCGCGACGACCGCGCCACGTCGTTCTCGACGGCCAAGTCGTTGCTGGCCGCGCTCGTCGTCGCCGCCGCCGAGGACGGCCTGCTCGACCTCGACGAGCCGGTGACGAAGCGTCTGCCCGAGCTGCAGGCCCGCGACGCCCGCTTCGCGCACATCACGCTGCGCCACCTGCTGGGCATGCGCGCGGGGATCCGCTACCGCGAGACCGGGCTGCCGAACGGCGACGACGCGAAGACCTACTACTGGCCCGACCTGCGCAGCCTGGCGCTGCAGCAGACGGTGGTGGCACGCGAACCGGCTGCCGACTGGCTCTACAACAACTACCACCCGCTGCTCGTCGGCCTGGTGCTCGAGCGCGCCAGCGGCATGCCGGTGGCGCGCTACCTCGAGCAGCGGCTGTGGCAGCCCGCAGGCATGGCCGCCGGCGCCAGCTGGAGCCTCGACAGCGAGGCCAGCGGCTTCGAGAAGCTGGAAAGCGGCGTCAACGCGCGCACGCTCGACTTCGCGCGTTTCGGCCAGCTGATGCTCGACGGCGGCGTGGCCACCGACGGCCGCCGCGTGCTGGGCGAGCGATCGGTGCTCGCGCTGACCGGCCCACAGGGGGCGGCCGACCTCGGCCACCGGCGCGAGGGCATGTACTACCAGCTGTTCTGGTGGGGTCAGCGCGACGCACGGTGGGGCGATGCGTTCTACGCGCAAGGCAACCACGGCCAGTTCGTCTTCGTCTCGCCGGCGCACGGCGTCGTCATCGCGCGCAACGCCCGGGCCTACGGCGCGACGCCGGCGCAGTGGATCGGGCTGTTCTCGCAGATGGCCGATCACCTCGGGCGCTCCGCGGCTGCGCTGCCGCCAACCGCCCGGCCCGGGTTGTGAGCGGCGGTATGCTCACCGGCGTGAACGCCGGACGTGGCCAGCCTCTCGTGCGGGTCTGCAACCCGGACGACCACCTGTGGACGCCGACGGTCGGCGAGGGTCTCGACGAGGTGCGGGTGGTCTCGGGCCACGGAGAAGACGCTGCCACGCCGATGCACGTGGCCCGGCTGTGCGCGCAGGATGCGCCGCGCTATCGCGAGCTGATGCTCGAGGCCTACGTGCAGGCCGCCGACGCGTTCACGTCGACCGCCGACGAGCGTGCGGCGCTGCCGCTGGCGTGGTGGGTCGAGCGCATCGCGTCGGCGCAGGGACTGAGCCAGGCCTTCGGCGCCTTTCGCGGCGAGCAGCTCGTCGGCGCGGTCGCGCTGCAGTGCTCGGCCAGACCGAAGACGCGTCACGCGGCGCTGCTCGTCGGCATGTACGTGCGTCCCGCCGCGAGGCAACAGGGCGTCGGACGACGACTGCTGCAGGCCGCGATCGCCGCGGCGACGGCCCGTCCGCAACTGCGGCTGCTGCAACTGACGGTCACCGATGGCAACGAGCCCGCGCGGCGCCTGTACGAAGCGGCCGGCTTCGTCGCCTGGGGGATCGAACCGATGGCCGTGCGCACGCCAGAAGGATTCGCGGGCAAGGTGCACATGTCGCTGCGGCTGCACGTCAACGACGCCGCGGCGTGACCGCCCACCGCAAGCAAACACGATGCACGCCCTCCAGGACATCCACCGCTTCATGGCCGGCTACCGCGCCGCGTGGCAGCAGCGCGACCCGGCGATGTTCGCCGCGCTGTTCCACCCCGACGGGCGCTATCACAACACGCCGTTCCAGGTCCAGGCCGGCAGCGCGCAGCTGGCCGAGTACTGGAAGCGCGTGCAGCTGCAGGAAGACGTGCAGGTGGCGTACGAGGTGCTGGCCAGCGCCGAGGCATCGGGCATCGCGCACTGGCACGTGACCTACCGCGTCGCGTCCGAGGAGCTGTTCCGGATCTGGGCCCGCTCGACGGGCACCAGCCTGCCGGCACGCCGGCCGGGTGACCCGCTGCCGCGCA
This sequence comes from Azohydromonas sp., assembly GCF_035325925.1. NCBI lineage: Bacteria > Pseudomonadati > Pseudomonadota > Betaproteobacteria > Burkholderiales > Sphaerotilaceae > Azohydromonas > Azohydromonas sp. The sequence goes on from NZ_DAOKZA010000063.1 coordinate 14,572, forward strand.
TGGTGCTCGACGGCGTGCTGCAGGCCACGTTCCGCGACGGCCTGTGCACCGAGGCGCGCATCTGGTGGCACAGCCTGCCGCAGCCGGCATGAACGCTGCCGCACGGCCGCCGCGGGAGCGCCGATGAACCTGCCGTTCGTCGAGCACGTGGGCGCGCGCATCGTCGAGACGGGTCACGGCACCAGCGTGTTGTGCCTGCAGGTGCAACCGCACCACTTCAACTCGCACGGCGTCGTGCACGGCGGCGTGATGTTCACGCTGGCCGACACCGGCATGGGCGCGGCGCTGTACCCGACGCTGGGCCCGGCCGAGCGCTGCGCCACCATCGAGATCAAGATCAACTATTTCCGCCCGGTGCTCGAAGGCGAG
>NZ_DAOKZA010000064.1:0-14557 GCF_035325925.1 Azohydromonas sp.
CTCGACGAACGCGCCGTAGTCGGCGATGTTCGTGACCTTGCCGAACAGGCGCGTGCCCGCCGGGTAGCGACGCGCGACGCCGAGCCACGGGTCGTCGCCCAGCTGCTTGATGCCCAGGCTGACGCGGTTCTTCTCGGCGTCGAACTTGAGCACCTTGGCGTCGAGCTCCTGGCCGACCTGCACCACCTCGGTCGGGTGGCGCACGCGGCGCCAAGCCATGTCGGTGATGTGCAGCAGGCCGTCGATGCCGCCGAGGTCGACGAAGGCGCCGTACTCGGTGATGTTCTTGACCACGCCGTGCACGATCGCGCCCTCGCGCAGCGTCTCCAGCAGCTTGGCGCGTTCCTCGCCCATCGAGGCCTCGACGACGGCGCGGCGCGACAACACGACGTTGTTGCGCTTGCGGTCGAGCTTGATGACCTTGAACTCCATCGTCTTGCCCTCGAACGGGCTCATGTCCTTGACCGGCCGCGTGTCGATCAGCGAGCCGGGCAGGAAGGCGCGGATGCCGTTGACCAGCACGGTCAGTCCACCCTTGACCTTGCCGTTGACGGTGCCGGTGACGAAGTCGCCCGACTCGAGCGCGTTCTCCAGCGCCATCCACGACGCCAGGCGCTTGGCCTTGTCGCGCGACAGGATGGTGTCGCCGTAGCCGTTCTCGAAGGCGTCGATCGCGACGGCGACGAAGTCGCCGACCTGCACCTCGACCTCGCCCTGGTCGTTCTTGAACTCGTCGATCGGCACGTAGGCCTCGGACTTCAGGCCCGCATTGACGACGACGTAGCTGTGTTCGATGCGCACCACCTCGGCCGAGATCACCTCGCCGGAGCGCATGTCGCGCTTGCGCAGGCTTTCCTCGAACAGCGCGGCGAACGATTCGCCGCCCGTGGTGACGGATTGGACTTGAGACATGGAGTGGTTTCCTGGGAGCCGGTGCGCATCGCGGCGATGCGCCGGCGTTGGGTGCAACCTGGGGTTGCGGGTTCGGGTTGGACACCCGGCGGCCGGTGGCGCCTTGCGGCGCCTGCGGAGGCCGTCGGACCTGGGGCCCGTCGCAGCGGCCGGATCAGCCGCCGTCGACGAACGGGCTGCACTGGCTCCACCACGCGAGCACCTGCGCGACCGACCGGTCCACGCTCAGTGCCGAGTTGTCGAGCAGCAGCGCATCCTCGGCCGGCCTCAGGGGCGCCACGCTGCGCGAGCGGTCCCGCGCGTCGCGCGCCTCGAGGTCTGCACGAAGGGCGGAGATGTTAGCTGAAATCCCCTTTGATATCAATTGCTTATACCGGCGCTCGGCGCGCTGGGCGGCGCTTGCGGTGAGGAACACCTTGAGTCGCGCGTCGGGGAACACGACGGTGCCCATGTCGCGCCCGTCGGCGACCAGCCCCGGCGCGCGGCGGAACGCGAGCTGCAGGTCGTGCAGCGCCTGCCGCACTTCGGGCAGCACCGAGATGCTCGACGCCGTCGAGCCCACCGCCTCGAGGCGCAGGTCGGCGCTGACCTCGGCGTCGTCGAGCCACAGCGCGTCGCCGTCGAAGCGCAGCCGCAGACGGTGCGCCAGCGCGGCGAGCGCCTCGCCGCTGGAGGTGTCGACGTCGCGGCGCATCGCCGCCAGCGCGAGCGCGCGGTACAGCGACCCCGAGTCGAGCTTGTGGAAGCCCAGTGCGCGCGCGACCTCGGTGGCCAGCGTGCCCTTGCCCGAGGCGGTCGGGCCGTCGATCGTGATCACCGGCACGTGGCGCGGCTCGGTGCGCGCCAGCGCGAACAGCGTCTCGAAGTAGTCGGGGAAGGTCTTGCCGACGCACTTCGGGTCGCGGATGCGCACCGGTACCGGGGGCTGCGCACCGGCCAGCGGGTTGAACGCCGCCAGCGACAGGCTCATCGCCATGCGATGGTCGTCGTAGGTGTCGATCGCCGCGGCGCGCCACGCGCGCGGCGGCGTGATGCGGATGTGGTCGTCTCCGGCGTCGACCGCGGCGCCGAGCCTTGTGCACTCGGCGGCCATCGCGGCGATGCGGTCGGTCTCCTTGACGCGCCAGCTGGCGATGCCGGTGAGCGTCGACGGGCCGTCGGCGTACAGCGCCATCACCGCCAGCGTCATCGCCGCGTCGGGGATGGGGTTGCAGTCGAGCGTGAGCGCGCGCAGCGGCCAGGCGCCGCGGCGCACGACGACGCGGCCGGGCTCGCAGTGCACGTCGGCACCCATCGCACGCGCCGCGTCGACGAAGCGCATGTCGCCCTGGATCGACGCGCTGCCGACGCCTTCGACGACGATCGGCGCGTCGGTGGCGGCGATCGCGCCGAGCGCGACGAAGTACGACGCGGACGACGCGTCGCCCTCGACCCAGATCTCGCCCGGGGTGCGGTAGCGGCTGCCGGCGGGGATCGTGAAGCGCTGCCAGCCGTCGCGCTGCACCGCGATGCCGAAGCGCGCCAGCAGGTTCAGCGTGATCTCGACGTAGGGCTTGGAGATCAGTTCGCCGACGACCTCGATCGTCACGTCGCGCGCGTCGGCGGCCAGCGGCAGTGCCAGCAGCAGCGCGGTCAGGAACTGGCTCGAGACGTCACCGCGCACGCGGATCGGCACCTCGACGGCGAGCCGGCCGCCGGGCTCGCCGCTCACGCGCAGCGGCGGGAATCCGGGGCTGCCGAGCTCGTCGATGCGGCAGCCCAGCGGGCGCAAGGCGTCGACGAGGTCGCCGATCGGCCGCTCGTGCATGCGCGGCACGCCCGACAACTCGAAGCGGCCGCCGTGCAGCGTCGCCAGCACCGCCAGCGCGGCGGTGAGCGGGCGCATCGCGGTGCCGGCGTTGCCGAGGAACAGGCGCGCGTCGTGCACCGTCAACCGACCGCCGACACCGTGCACGCGGGTCGCACCCGCATCGCGCTCGATGCGGCAACCCAGCGTGCGCAGCGCGTCGAGCATCACCGCGGTGTCGTCCGAGTCGAGCAGGCCGTGCACGGTCGTCGAGCCTTCGGCCAGTCCGGCGAGCAGCAGCACGCGGTTGGAGATGCTCTTCGATCCGGGCAGGCGCACGGTGCCGGCGGCGCCGGTCAGCGGGGGCAGGTCGAGGTGGGCAATCGTGTACATGCGCAGGCGTTGCGACCGCAGGGGTCGCGGACGCGGGGCGGTGGGCGGATGGGGTCAGCGGCGCGTGTTCATCGTCCACTGCGCGCGCTCGTCGGAGGCGCCGCGGATCAGGTCCTCGAGCGCCTCGGCGTTGCCCGAGCGCATCACGTGCTCGAACGCGTCGAGCGTGTGGCGGAAGCGCTGCGACTGCTTGATGACCTCCTCGCGGTTGGCGAGCAGGATGTCGCGCCACACCGCCGGGTCGCTCGCGGCGATGCGTGTGAAGTCGCGGAACCCCGGGCCGGCCAGCGAGAGGAAGTCGCGTCCGGCCGGCTGGCGGGCGATCGCACTGAAGTAGGCAAAGGCGAGCAGGTGGGGCAGGTGGCTGACGGCGGCGAACGCCGCGTCGTGGTTCTCCGGCGACATCTTCAGCACCTGCGCCCCGATGGCCGCCCACACGTCGGTGGCCTTCTGCACCAGTTCGGGCCGCGTGCGCGCGATGGGCGTGAGGATCACCTGGCGCCCGGCGTACAGCCCCGCGTCGGCGTGCTCGATGCCGGCGACCTCCTTGCCCGCGATGGGGTGGGCCGGCACGAACGACGGCACGCGGTCCTTCAGCGCGCGGCGTGCCGCGTCGACGACGTCGCGCTTGGTCGAGCCGACGTCCATCACCAGCACGCCGGGGTCGATCAGGTCGCGTATCGCGCGAAAGGTCGTCTCGCTGGCGGCCACCGGCACCGCGATCAGCACGATGTCCGACCCCGACACCGCGAGCAGCGCCGACTCGGCGGCGACGTCGATCACGCCCATGCGCTTCGCGCGCTCGGTGGTCGACGGCGACTTGCTGTAGCCGACGACGCGCCTGACCAGCGCGTGGCGCCTGAGCGCCAGGGCGAACGAGCCGCCCATCAGGCCGCAACCGATCAGGCCGAGCTGTCGGAACATTCAGTGCACGTCGAGCGGGTACGTGCCCAGCAGCTTGAAGTACGCGCACTCGGCGCGCAGCGCCTTCAGCGCGGCATCGACCTGCGGCTCGTCGGGGTGGCCCTGCACGTCGATGTAGAAGTAGTACTCCCACTGGCCCGAGCGCGCCGGGCGCGACTCGAAGCGCGTCATCGACACGCCGTGCGCCTTCAGCGGTACCAGCATGTCGTGCACTGCGCCGGGGCGATTGGTCACCGAGACGACGAGGCTGGTGCAGTCGTGTCCCGAGGCGCGCGGCGCGGGGTGGCGGTCGGGATGGGTGACGATGGCGAAGCGCGTGCGGTTGTGTGCGTCGTCCTGGATCGCCGGCGCGACCACGTGCAGGCTCCACTCGCCGGCGGCACGCTCGCTGGCGATCGCCGCCAGCGAGCCATCCAACGCGGCGAGCCGCGCCCCCTCGGCGTTGCTCGACACCGGTCGGCGCTCGACCGCCGGCAGATGGTTCGCGAGCCAGCCGTGGCACTGCGCGAGCGCCTGCGGGTGCGCGCACACCGCGGCGACCCCGGCCAGGCCGTCCTCGCGGCGCAGCAGGTTGTGCCGCACGTTCAGGCTCGTCTCGCCGATGATGAACAGCGGGGTCGTCAGGAACAGGTCGAGCGAGCGCGCGACCACGCCCTCGGTCGAGTTCTCGACCGGCACGACGCCGAAGTCGGCGGCGCCGGCGGTGGTGGCTCGGAAGACCTCGTCGATGCTCTCGCAGGGCACACGCTCGATCGAACTGCCGAAGTAGCCGAGCGCGGCCTGCTCGCTGAAGGTGCCGGCCGGGCCCAGGTAGGCGACGCGCGTCGGCGTTTCGAGCGCGCGGCACGCCGACATGATCTCGCGCCAGATCGGCGCGATGCTCTCGGTCTTCAGCGGCCCGGGATTGGCGGCCTTCAGCCCGTCGATGACCTGCGCCTCGCGCTCGGGCCGGAACACGACCGAGCCCTCGCGCTTCTTGATCTCGCCCACCGCCTGTGCCAGCAGCGCGCGGCGGTTGAGCAGGGCGAGCAGGTCGCGGTCGACCGCGTCGATCTGCGTGCGCAGCGCGAGCAGGTCAGGGGCGGGCGGTGTCGGGGCGGCCATGATCTGCGGCAAATTCTCGCATGCGCCCCGGCGCCGGGCGCCCGGTGTGCCGCCTCGCGACGGTCAGCGCGGTGCGCTGGCCGGCGCGCCCGGTCCGGCAGCGCCGACGCGCAGGCGCTCGCCGACCGACTGCTGCAGCGCGCGCAGCTTGGGCTCGATCTCGTCGCGCGTATCGGCCACGAGCTTCTCGTTGAGCGCGCGCTGCATGTCGCCGCCGAGCTGCTGGAACTTGCGGTTGACCGGCGACTCCAGGATCGAGACCAGCTGCTTGAGCTCCTCGACGCTGAACTCCTTCTCCAGGATCGGCCCGATCGTCGTCGGCGCGAGCTTGACGGCCTGCTGGCGCAGCAACGGCACCGCCTCGTCGGCGTACTTGCGCGCGTCGGCCTGGATCTCGCGCGCCACCGCCTCGCGCTTGTCCTCGGGCACGCGCGAGCGCAGCGCGATGGCCGCCTGCTGCATCATCATCAGCGCCGGCTGCTCGGCCACCATCCGCGCGGCGTTCTCGATGCCCGGCTGCTGCAGCTGCAGCACCTTCTTCACGAGGTCCTGCTTGCTCTGCGCCCAGGCGCTCGTCGAGGTCGCCAGCACCAGGGCCAGCCCGAAGGTCTTCCACATCATCGGTTCTCCGTGCCGGCGCCGCCGGCGTTGTCGGCGTCGGCATCGCCGCCGCCGGTTTCGTTCGCATCGTTCTCGACGATGCGCTGCAGGCCCGACAGCTTGGCGCCGTCGTCGAGCGCGATCAGCGTGACACCCTGCGTCGCGCGGCCGAGTTCGCGGATCTCGGCCACGCGCGTGCGCACCAGCACGCCGCGGTCGGTGATGAGCATGATCTCGTCGTCGGGGCGCACCAGCGTCGCCGCGACGACCTTGCCGTTGCGCTCGCTCTGCTGGATCGCGATCATGCCCTTGGTTCCGCGCCCGTGGCGCGTGTACTCGGCGATCGGCGTGCGCTTGCCGTAGCCGTTTTCGGTGGCGGTGAGCACGCTCTGCGACTCGTCCTCGGCGACCAGCATCGCGATCACGCTCTGCCCGGGCTCGAGCGCCATGCCGCGCACGCCGCGCGCGGCGCGGCCCATCGCGCGCACGTCGTCCTCGTCGAAGCGCACTGCCTTGCCGCCGTCACTGAACAGCATCACGTCGTGGTGGCCGTCGGTGAGCGCCGCGCCGATCAGGTAGTCGCCCTCGTCGAGGTCGACCGCGATGATGCCGGCCTTGCGCGGGTTGGCAAACTCGTCGAGCGCGGTCTTCTTCACCGTGCCCAGCGCGGTGGCCATGAACACGAAGTGGTCACCGGGGAAGCTGCGGAACTCGCCGGTGAGCGGCAGCACGACGGTGATCTTCTCGCCCGGCTGCAGCGGGAACATGTTGACGATCGGCTTGCCGCGGCTCGCGCGGGCACCCTGCGGCACCTCCCAGACCTTGAGCCAGTACACGCGTCCGCGGTCGCTGAAGCACAGGATCCAGTCGTGCGTGTTGGCGATGAACAGCTGGTCGATCCAGTCGTCTTCCTTGGTCTGCGCGGCCTGCTTGCCGCGCCCGCCGCGGCGCTGCGCGCGGTACTCGGCCAGCGGCTGGCTCTTCACGTAGCCGGCGTGACTGAGCGTGACGACCATGTCGGTCGGCGTGATCAGGTCCTCGGTGCCGAGTTCCTGCACGTTGTGCTCGACCCGGCTGCGCCGCGCGCCGAGCTTGGTCTGGCCGAACTCCTGCTTCAACGCGCCCAGTTCGTCGGCGATGATCACCGTCACCCGCTCGGGGCGCGCGAGGATGTCGAGCAGGTCGGCGATCTGCGCCATCACGTCCTTGTACTCGCCGACGATCTTGTCCTGCTCCAGCCCGGTGAGGCGCTGCAGGCGCATCTGCAGGATCTCGCCGGCCTGTTCGTCCGACAGGCGGTACAGCCCGTCGGGCTGCATGCCGTAGTGGCCGGGCAGTCCCTCGGGGCGGAAGGCGGCGCGCCCGCCCGGCGTCTGGCCCTCGGCGCGCGCGAGCATCTCGCGCACCAGCGACGAGTCCCAGCTGCGGCTCATCAGCTCGGCCCTGGCCACCGGTGGCGTCGGCGAGCGCTTGATGATGTCAATGAACTCGTCGATGTTGGCCAGCGCGACGGCCAGGCCCTCGAGCACGTGGCCGCGCTCGCGTGCCTTGCGCAGTTCGAACACGGTGCGCCGCGTGACGACCTCGCGCCGATGCTCGAGGAAGATCTCGACCAGGTCCTTGAGATTGCACAGTTTCGGCTGGCCGTCGATGAGCGCGACCATGTTGATGCCGAACGTGTCCTGCAGCTGCGTCTGCTTGTACAGGTTGTTCAGCACCACCTCGGGTACTTCGCCGCGCCGGAGCTCGATGACCACGCGCATCCCGGACTTGTCGGATTCGTCCTGGATGTGGCTGATGCCCTCGATCTTCTTGTCGTTCACGAGCTCGGCGATGCGCTCGAGCAGCGTCTTCTTGTTGACCTGGTACGGGATCTCGTCGACGACGATCGCCTGGCGCTGGCCGCGGTCGATGTCCTCGAAGTGGCAGCTGGCGCGCATCACCACCTTGCCGCGCCCGGTGCGGTAGCCCTCGCGCACGCCGTTCAGGCCGTAGATGATCCCGGCGGTCGGGAAGTCGGGCGCCGGGATGATCTCCATCAACTCGTCGACGGACGCTTCGGGGTTCTTCAGCAGGTGCAGGCAGGCGTCGACGACCTCGTTGAGGTTGTGCGGCGGGATGTTCGTCGCCATGCCCACGGCGATGCCGGCACTGCCGTTGACCAGCAGGTTCGGCAGCTTCGTCGGCAGCACCAGCGGCTCGGTCTCGGAGCCGTCGTAGTTGGGGCCGAAGTCGACGGTCTCCTTGTCGATGTCGGCCAGCATCTCGTGCGCGATCTTGGCCAGCCGGATCTCGGTGTAGCGCATCGCCGCGGCGTTGTCGCCGTCGACCGAGCCGAAGTTGCCCTGACCGTCGACCAGCATGTGGCGCAGGCTGAAGTCCTGCGCCATGCGAACGATCGTGTCGTAGACCGCGGTGTCGCCATGCGGGTGGTACTTGCCGATGACGTCGCCGACGATGCGCGCGCTCTTCTTGTACGGCCGGTTCCAGTCGTTGTTCAGCTCGTGCATCGCGAACAGCACGCGGCGGTGCACCGGCTTCAGGCCGTCGCGCGCGTCGGGCAGCGCACGCCCGACGATCACGCTCATCGCGTAGTCGAGATAGGAGCGCCGCATCTCCTCTTCGAGCGAGATCGGCAGGGTTTCCTTGGCGAACGAGGTCATGCGGGCAGCGCGAGCCGCCGCCGCGCGGGCGGGGATCGGCGCGATGCGGGGGGAAGGCGGCGATTCTATGTCCCACCGCGCTGTCGCAGCCACGCAACAACCGGGTGTCGCGTTCGATGCGAGCCGCCCAAAATCGAGACGTCTGAGGGCTCTATGGCAGAATGAATTGTCAGTGGTAAGCGCTCGTCAACCCGGGCTGCTTGGCAATCATCTGGCTTCCGGTTTAGACACCACGCAGGAAGTCTGCGGCTTTCCTCGAGAGGAGAATCAATGAAGAAACTGAACAAGGTGGCGATGCTGTTCGCATCGGCCGCGCTTGCCGCGCCGCTGGCCGTGTCCGCGCAGTCGGATTCGAGCCAGCAGTGGCGTGCGGCCGACGGCACGCCCTGGAAGAACGGGACGAACGAGCAGTGCTGGCGCGCGGCAAGCTGGACGCCGGCGACTGCCCACCCTGCCTGTGATGGCGCGCTGAAGCCGCCGCCGCCTCCCCCGCCGCCGCCGCCCCCGCCGCCGCCACCCCCGCCGCCCCCGCCGGCCGCCACGCCGCCGGCTCCCGCGCCGGCCCCGGCGCCTGCGCCGGCCGCGCCGGTCAGCGAGAAGGTGACGTACGCTGCCGACGCCTTCTTCGACTTCGACAAGTCCGTGCTCAAGCCCGAGGCGCGCGCCAAGCTGGACGACCTGGTCGAGAAGACCAAGGGCATCAGCCTGGAGGTGATCATCGCCGTGGGTCACACCGATGCGACCGGCTCCGATGCTTACAACCAGGGTCTGTCGGTGCGACGCGCCGAAGCTGTGAAGGCCTACTTGGTGAGCAAGGGCATCGAGCGCAATCGCATCTACACCGAAGGCAAGGGCGAGAAGCAGCCCGTGGCCGACAATGCGACGCGCGAGGGTCGGGCGAAGAACCGCCGCGTCGAGATCGAGGTCGTCGGCACGCGCAAGCGCTGATCGATCCGTGAGTCGCGAAAACCCCGCTTCGGCGGGGTTTTCTGTTTTCGGCCGAATCGTCGCGCTCGCTGGCGACCCGGTGCGGCGCGATGGGCGGTGCCGTCGCCTCTTCGCTGTGCGCAGTTCCTGCTGCGCATAACATCGGGCCCATGATCAACGCCGACCCGCAGGAACTCGCCAAGTTCAGCGACCTCGCGCACCGCTGGTGGGACCCCGACAGCGAGTTCCGGCCGCTGCACCAGATCAACCCGCTGCGCCTCGACTGGATCGATTCGATCGCGCCGGTGGCCGGGCGTCAGGTGCTCGACGTCGGTTGCGGCGGCGGCATCTTGGCCGAGGCCATGGCCCACCGTGGCGCACGCGTGCTCGGCATCGACCTGGCGAGCAAGCCGCTGAAGGTCGCGATGCTGCACGCGATGGAATCGGGCTGCACCGATGTCGACTATCGCGAGGTCTCAGCCGAGGCGCTGGCCGCCGAGGCGACGGCACGCTACGACCTGGTCACCTGCATGGAGATGCTCGAGCATGTCCCCGACCCGGCGTCGGTCGTGCGCGCCTGCGCGACGCTGGTGAAGCCGGCCGGCTGGGTGTTCTTCTCGACGATCAACCGCAACCCGAAGTCGTTCCTGTTCGCGATCATCGGCGCCGAGTACGTCCTCGACCTGCTGCCCCGGGGCACGCACGAGTACGCCAAGTTCATCCGCCCGAGCGAACTCGCGCGCTGGTGCCGCGACGCCGGCCTGGAAGTCGAGCATACCCGCGGCATGACCTACAACCCGTTGACGAAGCGTTACGCACTCGGCGCCGACACCGGCGTGAACTACCTTCTTGCGTGCCGGCGGACGTGAACGCTGACGCCTTGCGGTCGCCAGCGCCGCGCTTCGCCGCCCGGGCGGTGTTGTTCGACCTCGACGGCACGCTCGCCGACACCGCGCCGGACCTCGGTGGAGCGCTCAACCGCATGCGCGAGCGGCGCGGGCTGGCGCCGCTGCCGATCGACCGGCTGCGCCCGGTCGCCTCGTCGGGGGCGCGGGGCATGTTGGCGGCGGGTCTCGGCAAGGCGCCGACCGATCCCGACTACGATTCGCTGCGCGAGGAATTCCTCGCCGAGTACGCAGCCGCGCTGGACGTGCATTCGCGCCTTTTCGACGGCATCGAGGAACTGCTCGACGCTTTGGCCCGCGACGGGCTCGGCTGGGGCATCGTCACCAACAAGGCGATGCGCTTCACGGCGCCGGTCGTGGTGGGTCTCGGCCTGGCGGCGGCGCGTGTCGTGATCGCCGGCGACACGACGCCGCATGCCAAGCCGCACCCGGCGCCGTTGCTGGCGGCCTGTGCCCGGCTGGCCCTGGCGCCCGAGCGCTGCGTGTATGTCGGCGACGATCGTCGCGACATCGAGGCTGCGCGCGCGGCCGGCATGCCTTCGGTGGCCGCCGCATGGGGCTACTTGGGCGAGGGCGGCGACGTGACGGCGTGGGCCGCCGACGCCGTGATCGATCATCCCCGCGCACTGCTCGGGCTGCTGGCCGCCGCGCCGTCGGCGCGCTGACCGCACCGGGGCTTGAAACCCCTGGCGTTGTCGCCATCTACAATGGCGCCATGGGGCCGACCCGGTTTCGACGTGGGTGCGGATCCGGCGCAGGGCATGCCGAGCACCAGTTCGCTCGTAAATCCACTGGAACAAAGTAACTGCGAACGACGAACGTTTCGCTCTCGCCGCTTAAACACCGGTGAGCCTCTCAACGGTTGGCCGATGGGCCGGGCGCGCGAGCGCTGAGAGGTCATTCACATCGGCTGGCTTCGGACCGGGTCACTCGGGTCGGGGCGAGATTGACGTGACTGGTGGCGTCCGCAGCGTGCTCCTGCGCGGCGGCGTCGCGAGACTCAAATCAGAGAGCTAAGCATGTAGAACTGTCCGATGATGGCTTGCGGACGGGGGTTCGATTCCCCCCGGCTCCACCAATAATGAAACCCCAACCGTTCTCGGTTGGGGTTTTTTCTTGCCCGATCGCGCCGGTTCCCACGTGTTCTTGGGGGTTCCTGCGGAAGCCTGCGGACTTCGCCAGTCAGCCTCTCAGCTCGTTCCGGGCCACATTCCACTCTCTCCTGGCCATTCCTCGCTCCCACCTCGCTCCCTGAAACCGGCCCGAAGTCCGCAAAGGCCATAAGTCAGCGCCATACAGATCAAAGAGTTACGCGCGGACGAATCAAGCGGTTGGATTGCGGCATCGGGGAGCAGAGGAAACCACATTGGTTGTGTTTTGTCGGTATATATTGACAACTACCGACGTAATGCAACATCATGGCAGCATGGAAACTTCGCACCAGACCATTCTGGATCTCGCCGCCCAGCGCGGCCTCATACGCCCGCGCGATCTCGACGCGCTGGGTCTGCCCAGTGTCGCCCTCACGCGACTGGTTCGGCAGGGCCTGCTCGTCCGAGTGGGTCGCGGTCTGTATGCCCGTCCCGATCGCAGCGTATCCGAGCATGGCACGCTGGCCGAGGTGGCCCGCAAACACCCGCAAGCCATCGTCTGCCTGCTGTCGGCTCTGCGGGTGCACGACCTCACCACGCAGTCACCGTTCGAGGTCTGGCTCGCCATTCCCAACAAGGCTCGTGCGCCCAAGATGGATTACCCGCCGCTGCGCATCGTGCGCTTTTCTGGCCCCGCGCTGACCGATGGGATTGAAGAACACCAGATCGATGGCGTGACCGTGCGCGTGACCAACATTGCTCGCACCGTGGCCGACTGCTTCAAGTTCCGCAACAAGATCGGCCTCGATGTGGCGATGGAAGCGCTGCAGGAAGCCTGGCGTGCCAAGCGCGTGAGCATGGACGAACTCTGGCGCTATGCCACGCTGTGCCGCGTGGCCAATGTGATGCGCCCCTACATGGAAAGCCTGTCATGAATGAACGAAACGTGGCGGCATCAGTACGTGCCCGTCTGCTCAACCGCGCCCGCGAGACCAAGCAGGATTTCAACTTGGTCCTCACGCGCTATGCGATTGAGCGGCTGCTGTACCGGATCAGCATCTCGAAGCACGCGGATCAGTTTCTGCTCAAGGGTGCCTTGCTGTTTGACCTGTGGTTCGAAATTCCACATCGCCCAACCAGGGATGCTGATTTTTTGGGATTCGGCTCGGCAGAGCTGCCGCACATCGAAGCCGTCTTCAGGGATATCTGCGCGATCGAAACGCACGACGGCGTGGCGTTTCAACCCGACACCGTGCACGCCGCCGAGATTCGCAAGGAGGCGAACTACGCTGGTGTGCGCGTGACGTTGCTCGGTGTGATCGATGGCGCGCGCTGCCAGATCCAGATCGATATCGGCTTCGGCGACGCCGTGACGCCTGGCCCGGAGGATGTCGAATACCCCGTCATGCTGGCGGAGTTCGCAGCACCCAAGCTGCGGGTCTATCCGCGCTACACCGTGGTGGCCGAGAAATTCGAGGCGCTGTCGTCCCTTGGCATCGCCAACAGTCGCATGAAGGATTATTTCGATCTGTGGATATTGGCGCAGCACACCGACTTCGATGGCGACACCCTTCGCCAAGCGATTCAGGCGACCTTCGGTCGACGTAAAACCGCTCTGACTGGGGAGGTCCCATTCGGCCTCACCGATGCGTTTTCGCAAGATGCGCAGAAACAGGCGCAGTGGCAGGCCTTCCTGAAAAAGAACCGCCTGGAAGCGCTGGCGCTGAATGACGTCATTGCTGCACTGGTCGCGTTCATGCTTCCCGTCATCAAGGCGGCCAATGCCAGCGCGGTGTTTTCAGCCCGCTGGCAGGCAGGTGGTCCGTGGTCGCCTGCAGACGCGGGTTGATTTTCAACGCGGAAGGCCGACTCGCTCCCGCTGCTCATCCCACAGCGCTGGCGGATCAACCGCAAGATCAAACAGCGTGATGTGGTTCGGCAATGCGTCGTCCAGGATGGCGGCCACGATGTCGGGTGCCAGCGTGGTCAGGTTGACCATCCGGCTGACGTAGCTGTTGTCGATGTTCTCCCGCGTGGCGATCTCCTTTAACGACTTCGCTTCCCCCGATTCCAGCATGGCCAGCCACCGATGGCCCCTGGCCAGCGCCAGTTGGATGGAGGTCGGCGCCACGTCCCACGGCCTGACCGGCGCGGTTTCCCCGTTCGGGAGGGTGACCAGCTTGCGGCCACTGCGGCGCTTGATCTGGATCGGCACGGACAGGGTCAGCCTGCCGTCGCTGGTCTGCAGGATGTCCGGCTCGCCGGTCTTCTGGATGCGGATGTCGCTCATGCCAGTGCCTCCTCTTGTTGCTCGACCGGCTCGGGGCGCAGCTCCAGCACCAGGCGTTCGATGCCGTTGGCGCGCAGCCGCACTTCGAGGTCGTTGGGTGACACGATGACTTTCTCGACCAGCAGTTTCACGATTCGGGTCTGCTCGGCCGGGAACAGTTGGTCCCAAATCGCGTCGAGCCGGGTCATGGCCACGGTGATCTTCGCCTCGTCCAAGGTCGGATCGAGCTTGATCGCCTGTGGCAACATCTCACCCAGAAGATTCGGGGCACGCAGGATGGCGCGCAGTTGGTCGAGCACCGCCGACTCGAGTTCAGCGGCCGGCAGTCGCGGCAGGCCCGAGGCGCCCGCGTGCTCCTTGGCGTCGCGCTGAGGCACGTAGTAGCGGTAGCGACGACCATTCTTCTTGGTCGTGTGCCACGGCGACAGCGCCCGGCCATCGTTGCCGAACACGATGCCTTTGAGCAGATATGCCACGGTTGCCCGAGTCGCGTTGCCGCGCACCCGACCATTGGTGGCCAGGATCGCGTGGACGCTATCCCACAGTTCGCGGCTGATGATGGGCGGGTGTTCGGCCTGGTACCACTGGTCCTTGTGCCGCAACTCGCCAAGGTAGGTCCGGTTGCTGAGGAGCTTGTAGATGTGGCCCTTGTCGATCGGTCTGCCCTCGCGGGTCTTGCCGTCTTGCGTGGTCCACGCCTTCGACGTCACGCCATCCAGTTTCAGCTCCTTGACCAGAGCCGTACTGGAGCCGAGTTCAACGAAGCGCTGGAATATGTGCCGGATCAGTTTGGCCTCGCGTTCGTTGGGCACCAGTCGGCGGTTCTCGACGTCGTAGCCCAGCGGTGGCACGCCGCCCATCCACATGCCCTTGCGCTTGCTGGCTGCGATCTTGTCGCGGATGCGTTCGCCGGTGACCTCGCGCTCGAACTGGGCGAAGGACAGCAGGATGTTCAGCATCAA
>NZ_DAOKZA010000065.1:0-14403 GCF_035325925.1 Azohydromonas sp.
TTGCTCACTAAATGGTCAGGGGTAGGTGACGCAGGTCATATTGGCACAGGGGGCTGCGTGCACACCATCAGCGGGGTCGCGCCCGACGGCGTGGGCATGTCGTCGTACAGCGTGCGCACCAGCGCACGTTTCGTTTCCGCCGTCACCTCGCGCTCTTCGTTGCGCAACAGCAGCCAGACCCTGAGGTCGATCACCGGCCGGAATGGCTCCATCAGGTCGTCGACGAGGCGCATCGCATTGCCCTCGTTGCTGTGGTGCAGCCCGATCGTCGGGTGCAGGCCGGCGGCCACCACGGAACGGGCCATGCAGGCGCGCAGCACGGTGTAGCCGTAGTTGAGCAACGCGTTGACGCCGCCTGCGTCCTGGTCCCGCCTGAATCCGTCGCCGAACAGGAGCGTCCAGTAGCGGCGCGCGCCCTGGGCCTCGAGGTTGTCGGGGTCGCCCGAGCGCACGCGCGCCGCGAGCGCGGCCAGCGGCGCGCTCGGCGCGCCGGCGGCCTCGAGCGCCGCGGCCTGTTGCTGCAGCTTGGCACGCACGACCTCGGCCCACGCCCGCTTGACCGTGGGCCTGGTCGCGGCGAGCTGCGCGTCGATGCGCTTGCCCTGCAGGTGGTGGCCGTCGATGGGCAGCAGCATCCCGGCCACGTTGTGGTTGGCGGCGCACAGCACGAAGGGTGCGCCGCGCTCGGCGAGCGCGACGAGCAGGTTGTTGGTGTAGCTCAGTCCGTGCGCGTTGCCGATCACCGCGGCGATGTCGTCCAGCGGCACCTGGCCCAGTTCCTTGCGCTCGCCGTCGGTGTCGCGAACGACCATGAAGCCGCGCGACAGCGCGAGGTGTCGGCGGTCGTCGGCGACTTCGACGATCCGACCGATCATCGGCGCTACCCCGGGAAGCCGGGGTCGCGCACCTCGCCGATCGGTGACACGGTCACGCGTCGCGCCCTGGCGCTCTGGAACGACCCCGCCATCTTCGAGACGTAGTTAAAGCCGCTGTCCTTGTCGCGGTTGCGTGCGTCGACGTTGGCTTCGTGATGTTCGGCCATGAACACCTGTCCGTTCTTGGAGATCTTGGCTACCGTCAATAACGGCATGCGCCCGCCCAGTTCGAGTCGGATGCAGTCGCCGTTCGTGAGACGCATCACGAGCGGCCGGCCGTTCTGCGCAAGCCTCGGGTGGCGCAGCCGCCGCCATCCGTGCTCGCCGCCCCCGTGCTCGCGCACGATGCGGTGTGCGTCGAACGTGGAGATCACCGTGCCTTGCCAGCGGCCGCGCTCGTCGCGCCAGATCTCGATGCCGTAGTTACTGTCGCCCTTGTAGCCCTTGTACGCGCGTGGTTCGCCGTGCGCATCGGTACCGTGGCGGTGCACACGGTTCGCGTCGCGTATCGGGATGACGGTCAGCGGTTCGACCAGCTTCGCCCGCCTGATGCCGCGCTCGCGTTGCAGTGTCTCGATGCGCTCGGCGAACGCCTTGCCCGACAGTCCGGCCGTGCGTTGCAGCAGCCAGGCCTTCAACGCTTCGTCGGCAAAGGTCCGCTTCTCGATTTCGGCGGCGCTCCTGAAGCTGTCGAGCATCACGCGGTGGGTCACGCGCCCGTCCGCCCGCAGCCCGTACGCCGTCTCGTTGTGAAGGGCGCCTTCGTAGCCGTGGTCGGGCCGGTGGCTGACGACGACCCGGTCCACGGCGCGAGCCACGTGTTCGCGGTACGTGGGCCAGGGCAGCGGCATGCTCTCGACCAGTCGGTCCAGCTGGCGTTCGCGCGCGTCGGCGCTGGCGGCGGCGAATCGCTGCAACAGACCCTGGTCCGTGACGCCGATCACCGCGGCGTCGACGGCGTGGTGACGATGATCGTCGCGATTCTTGGCGCCGTTGGCGGACAACACGGTGTTCAGCCCGAACTTCCCGCGCAACATGGCGGTCAGGCGACCCGGGATCACGCGCACGCGGTTCGGCGGGCAGACCAGCGACAGGTACTCCTTCGCGATGCGCGAGAGGTACGCGGTGTCGTTCAACGCACGCGCGAGGAAGTCGTCGTCCTCGCGCAACCAGCGCTGATACCCGTCGGGGGCGAACCGCTTCGCCTTGTCCCTCGGCATCAGCGCGGCGCGCTCCAGGATGCCCGCGTAGTCGTAGCCCGCTGGCGAGTGGCCGAAGGCGTCGAACGGTGTACGGTTGCCCTTGTCGCGGTTGGCGCGGCGCAGTGCCACGGTCTTGTTGTTCAGGCTGTCGTCGAGGGTCATCGAGAACGGCAGGATGTGTTCGACCTCGACCTCGTTGGAGAACAGCATCGCCATGCTGATCTGCTCGCCGGTGTAGGGGCAACGGCGGTTGGCGGCGTCACCGGGATTGAGTTCGGTCCACAAGCGCATGAGCTGCAGGTCCGCGGCCGGGACCGGCTGGCCCGCGCGCCCCGGCAGCGCCGCGATCTGCTCGCGGAAGACCTCGTTGTCTCGTTGGCGCTGCGCCTGGCGTTCCTGCTCGCGCTCGCGTTGTTCTCGCCCCTGCTTGAGCTCGCGTGCCACCTCGACGATCACCTCCGACGGGTGTCCGTGGCGGCGGATCAGCGCGTTGACCACCTTGCGCAGCTCGTTGAGGCCGATGTGCACGGTCGGGTTCGCGATGCGTCCGTAGCGGACTTCGGGTGGGTCGTTGGTGCTGCCGCTGCCGAAGGCCACGTGGCGTTGCAGCGCTTCACCGTAGTACGGCAGCGCATCCATCACTTCACCGGTGCGTTCGGCATGCGACAGCACGCTGTGGCTGTCGAACCCTGCCCGTCGCACGGCCTCGTCGTAGGTGACGACGGCACGCCGGAGTTCGGGTAGCACGCTGGCGATGGCCGTTCGGCTGAGGTTGCCGTACCCGGCAACCAGCCCCGCGGCGGCGATGCGCTCGCCGGCGGCCTCGTCCACGCCGGTTCGCGTGGTCAGCCAGTCGACGAGCACCGTCTCGCTGGGCTCGGTCAACAGTCGCTCGACGATCTCGTCCTGCAACGCGGGTGTGAACGCATGCCAGGCCTCGCCGAAGCAATCGGGTTTGGACAGTTCCCGCGTGGTCGCGTTGCCCTTGAGCTTGTCGCGTTTCGCGTCCTGCAGGTTGAACCGGGTCGCGCTTGGCAGCTTCAGGGCCTTCAACACCTTCACGAAGGTGACGTCGCCACGCTCGAGCAGGCCTGCCAGTTCGTCGCGCTGCTCCAGACTCAGTGGCGCCTCGCTCAGGTGCGGGCCGATCAAGCGCAGGTGATTCAGTTCCTGGTAGATGCGAAAGCGTTGCGTGCTGGGCAACGCCAGCGCCGCCCGCGGCTGGTCGGGGATCAGCGTGCAGCGTCCGGGTTGCACGGGGCGCAGCGGGCGCTGGTGCAGCAGGGTGTCCCGAAGCTGTTGGCGCTTGCTGTCGTCGTAGAAGACAGGATCGAAGCTCGCCTGCGCTGCCCACAACCGATCGAATTCGTCGGCGACCATGGCTCGATCGACGTACAGGTCGTAGGCCTTGTCCCTCGCCGAGCGCCCGCGAAGGCGCGCACGCACGCTCTCGCGACGTTCGTGGCGCTGGGCGAGCCACTCGCCGACCGTGCGTGCGCCTTGGGCGGCGAGCTGCTCACGCAGCCTGTGGATCGCGGACTTGATCAGGCCGCTCTCGCTGTCGCGCCGGTCGGTGCGCCGATTGCTCTGGAAGCCGCGCCGCTGATTGAGGTGGAAGACGGCGCGTCCGAAGTGGTCGGGCGCAAGTGGCTTGTCCAGACCATCGCGCCTCAGCACGTAGGGATCGAGCGTGGCCAGCCGACGGCGACCATCGTGGTCGCTGGGCCAGAAGCCGAGAGCGATCAATGCCGCTTCGAGCCGGGCCTTGCGTTTGAGCAGCCGATCGCGCCGGCGGCGCATCTGCCGCGCGAGTCGGCGCGTGACCGCGAGCGAGCTGCCGTCCTTAGGGTTTCGCCCGTCGCCGAAGATGCGCGCGCCCATCCGTATGACCGCGCTGGGCGCGTCGTTGCCGTCGAGCCGGATCAGGCACCATCCGATGGAGGTCGTGCCGAGATCGAGTCCCAGCCGGTATCGCATCCGCTTGAGCATGTCGTCCCCTCCTTGTTGCCGAAGCGATCGGCAAAGGATATCCTCGGCCCGTTCGATGCTCGGGATATGAGCTCTGTCCGCTAACAAGCAGATGCTGCTTCGGCAGATGGATGCACCAAATGGAACGGCCGCTACATGCGGCCGTTCGCTTTGGTAGCGGGCGACGGCGGCGGGGCGTCCGAGCATGCGCGGGACCTGCACACTTCGCCGCCCACGCTGCGCTGCATGAAGAGCGGGACGGCCACTGCCCCTGGGCTGCTTGCGCTGACCGGCTTCGTGGCGTGGGTCGGCGCGGACGTGTCGCTGTGGCTACTCGCGCGCTTCGCGCCCGACACCGCATGCCGGCTGGTGCTGGCCACGCCGCCGTCGATGTATGACGCCGCCGACGCCGGCAAACGCGCGCGTGGCGACGCGCTGCTCGAGTCGATCCGTGCGCCGACGCTGTGCATCGGCGCGCCCGCCGGCGGCGTTCAGCGCGGCGGCAGGTAGCGCCGGTCGCTGTAGGTGGCCAGCCACTCGGGGCGGTAGGCGACGAAGATCGCGCTCAGCATGCCGGTGGTGAACGCGTCGCCCCAGGCGATCAGCCAGCGGCCGACCAGCAGCAGCTGCGTCTCGCTGCCCGGCGGTGCCGGCTGCGTGGCCACCCACAGCGCGCCGGTGACGCTCATCGCCACCAGCGTCGCGCCGAAGCCGCGCGCGAGGATGTAGACCATCAGGTGCCGCGGCAGCCAGCGCCGCGTCGCCAGCCCGACGATCAGCGCGACGCTGGCCGGCAGCACCCCGTTCCACGCCGCCAGGTGCAGCGCCTGCGCGGCCCAGGCCGCCGGCCCGGAGGCCCACGCGGGGTCGCCGATCCACGCGGCGACCGCCGCGGCGGCCAGCGCGGTCCACACCGCCAGCGGCCAGCCGAACATCAGCACCAGCAGCGACGCCAGCGACAGCTGCAGCGGCAGGCCGCCGGGCAGCAGGGACTCGGTGCGCCACAGCCACGGCAGCAGCACCAGCGCCCCCAGCCAGGGGTGGCGCAGCGGCGCGCGCGCCAGCATCGCCCACGGGCGGAACGCCAGCGCCACCGCGGCGGCGCCCAGCACGCACAACCCTTCCCACACCGCCATCGCGCCGCCGCTGTCGTGTCGCAGGGCGCCGATCGTGCCGCGCCGCGCCCCATGGAGGTTGACGTGTGTCAAGGCGACGGAGCGTGCAACGCGGCGGCGCGCGCGTGGTACCTTTGCCGCATGGACAGGCAGGCGAATCACGCGGCGCGCCCGGCGATCGACTTCTGGTTCGACTTCTCGTCGCCGTATTCGTACGTCGCGTCGGAGTGGATCGAGGCGCTGGCCGCCCGGCACGGGCGCACGGTGCGCTGGCACGCGATGCTGCTGGGCGCGACGTTCCAGGCCGCCGAGCTGAAGAGCCCGGTGTCGTACCCGCTCAAGCGCGAGTACTCGATGCGCGACTTCGCGCGCTCGGCGCGCTTCGAGGGCGTGCCTTTCACGCCGCCCGAGCGCTTCCCGATCGCCACGCAGAACGCGGCGCGCGTGTTCTGGTGGCTGCACGACGAACACGACCCGGCGCGCGCCGCGGCTTGGGCGCACGCCGGGCTGCGCGCGTACTTCGCGCGCGGCGTGATGCTCGACGACGCGGCGGCGCTCAAGCGGCTGGCCGGCGAGTCGGGCCTCGACCCCGAGGCGGCCGAGGCGGTGTGGGCCGATCCGCGCTGGAAGGCGCGCCTGAAGCAGGTCAACGAGCAGGCGGTGGCTGCCGGCATCTTCGGCGCGCCGTGGATCGTCGTCGACGGCGAGCCGTTCTGGGGCAACGACCGCAGGGCGCAGATCGAGCGCTGGCTGGCGCAGGGGCCGTTCTGAAGCGCGGAGCGAGGCGATGAAGAAGACCGTGAAGTCGATGGTGCAGGAGGCGATGGACGTCATCACCACCTACAGCATCGAGGACGCGCAGGCGCTGCACGGCATGGACGACGTGCAGTTCGTCGACCTGCGCGACGTGCGCGAGCTCGAGCGCGACGGCGTGATCCCCGGCGCGTTCCACGCGCCGCGCGGCATGCTCGAGTTCTGGGCCTGCGCCGACAGCCCGTACCACAAGCCGGTGTTCTCGTCGGGAAGGAAGCTGGTGCTGTTCTGCGCCGCGGGCTGGCGCTCGGCGCTGGCGACGAAGACGCTGCAGGACATGGGCTTCGACGACGTCGGCCACATCGACGGCGGTTTCGATGCATGGAAGAAGGCCGGCGCACCGGTGGCGGCCAAGCCGGCGCGCGCCGCGAAACCGCGGTGACCGCGGCCGCCGAGACCGTCGACGCGCTGGCGCGCGCCTTCGCGGCGCTGCCGCGGCCGCGCGTGCGCGCGCTGCACCTGCCGCCTTCGCCGTGGAACGGCAGCAAGGACGCCGAGTTCGCCGCGCTCGAGCTCGACGACGGCGCGCTCGGGCTGAGCTACGTGCTGCTCGACGGCGCGCTGGCTGCGCTGCACGGTGCGGGCCGAGGCGGCGGCGTGGTCGGCGTCGACGCGCTCGAACTGGCGCGTGCCTGGCCGCAGGGCGAGGGCGTGCGGCGCACGCTGGGCTTCGCCGCGGCGCATGCGCTGACGCGCAGCCTGTTCGACCGCGCGGGGTACGCACCGCCCGAGGCCACCGACTCGATCGGCGGTCTCGACCCGCAGCCCGGCGAGCACGTCGGCATGGTCGGCTTCTTCCCGCCGCTGGTGAAGCAGGTCACCGCGCGTGGCGCGCGGCTGACGGTGCTCGAGCTGAGGGCCGAGCTCGCCGGCGACCGCGCGGGCTTTCGCATCACGCTCGATGCGGCCGAGCTCGAGGGCTGCGACAAGGTGCTGATGACCAGCACCGTGCTGCTCAACGACACGCTCGACGCGGTGCTCGCGCGCTGCGCGCGCGCCCGCGCGCTGGCGATGATCGGCCCCGGCGCCGGCGTGCTGCCCGACGCGCTGTTCGCGCGCGGCGTCACGCTGATGGGCGGCGCGTGGGTGGTCGACGCCGCGGGCTTCTGCCGCGCGCTCGCCGCGGGCGAGCCCTGGGGCCGGTTCGCGCGCAAGTCGGCGCTGCCGCGCGACACGTACCCCGGCGTCGACGCGCTGGCGGCGCGGTTGCGCTGACGGCGCGCGGCGCGCGGCCCGGGGCGACCCCGATGGCGGCTCCGTAGAATTGACGTTAACGTAAACGTCAATTCACCGCCGCCGGGCACGATGCGCGCGGTCGACCGAGGAGACCCCATGCCCACGCTGCCCTCGCGGCTCGAGCCGCGATCCGACGAGTTCAAGGCCAATGCGGCGGCGATGCGCGCGCTCGTCGACGACCTGAACGCGAAGCTGGCGCAGGTGGCCGAGGGCGGCGGCGCCGAAGCGCGCGCCAAGCACAGCGCGCGCGGCAAGCTGCCGCCGCGCGAGCGCGTCGAGATGCTGCTCGACCCCGACACGCCGTTCCTCGAGATCGCGCCGCTGGCCGCGCTCGACATGTACGACGGCGCGGCGCCCGGCGCCGGGCTGATCGCCGGCATCGGCCGCGTCGCCGGCGTCGAGTGCGTGATCGTGTGCAACGACGCCACCGTCAAGGGCGGCAGCTACTTCCCGCTGACGGTGAAGAAGCACCTGCGCGCGCAGGAGATCGCGCAGCAGAACCGGCTGCCGTGCATCTACCTCGTCGACTCGGGCGGCGCGAACCTGCCGAACCAGGACGACGTGTTCCCCGACCGCGAGCACTTCGGCCGCATCTTCTACAACCAGGCCAACCTGTCGGCGCAGGGCGTGCCGCAGATCGCGGTGGTCATGGGCTCGTGCACCGCCGGCGGCGCGTACATGCCGGCCATGAGCGACGAGACGATCATCGTGAAGAACCAGGGCACGATCTTCCTCGGCGGCCCGCCGCTGGTGAAGGCGGCCATCGGCGAGGTCGTCAGCGCCGAGGACCTGGGCGGCGGCGACGTGCACACGCGGCTGTCGGGCGTGGCCGACCACCTGGCCGAGAACGACCTGCACGCGCTGGCGCTGGCGCGCGGCGTGGTCGACAACCTGAACTGGCGCAAGCCCGACCCGCTGCTGCGCCGGCCGCCGCGGCCGCCGAAGTACGCGCCCGAGGAACTGCACGGCGTCATCCCCACCGACGTGCGCAAGCCCTACGACGTGCGCGAGGTCATCGCGCGCATCGTCGACGCGTCGGAGTTCGACGAGTTCAAGGCGCGCTACGGCAGCACGCTGGTCACCGGCTTCGCGCACATCGAGGGCATGCCGGTGGGCATCGTCGCCAACAACGGGGTGCTGTACAGCGAGAGCGCGATGAAGGCGGCGCACTTCATCGAGCTGTGCTGCCAGCGCCGCATCCCGCTGGTGTTCCTGCAGAACATCACCGGCTTCATGGTCGGGCGCAAGTACGAGAGCGAGGGCATCGCCAAGCACGGCGCGAAGATGGTCACTGCGGTGGCCACCGCGACGGTGCCCAAGTTCACGGTGATCATCGGCGGCAGCTACGGCGCCGGCAACTACGGCATGTGCGGGCGCGCGTACTCGCCGCGCTTCCTGTGGATGTGGCCGAACGCGCGCATCAGCGTGATGGGCGGCGAGCAGGCCGCCAGCGTGCTGGCCACCGTCAAGCGCGACGCCATCGAGGCGCGCGGCGGCGCGTGGAGCGCCGAGGAGGAGGCGGCGTTCCGCCGGCCGATCCTCGCGCAGTACGAACGCCAGGGCCACCCGTACTACGCCAGCGCGCGGCTGTGGGACGACGGCGTCATCGACCCGGCCGACACGCGCCGCGTGCTGGCGCTGGCGATCAGCGCCAGCCTGAACGCGCCGATCCCCGAGCGCCCGCAGTTCGGCGTGTTCCGCATGTGAGCGCGGGCCGCGCCGCCGCATGGACAACGCCTACCTGACCCCCGACCACGAGCTGCTGCGCGAGCAGGTGGCGCGGTTCCTGGCGCGCGAGGTCGAGCCGCACGCCGACGCCTGGGAGCGCGACGGCAGCGTGCCGCACGAGGTGCTGCGCCGCATGGGCGCGGCCGGCTTCCTCGGGCTCATGTATGAAGCCGAGTACGGCGGCGCCGGCGCCGACGCGCTGACCAACCTGGTGTTCGCCGAGGCGCTGAGCCGGTGCACCTACGGCGGCTTCGTCATCACCGTGCTGGTGCACACCGACATGGCCAGCCCGCACCTGCACCACGGCGGCAGCGCGGCGCAGAAGGCACGCTGGATGCCGGGCATCTGCCGCGGCGAGACCATCGCCGCGGTGGCCATCACCGAGCCCGGCGCCGGCTCCGACGTGGCCGGCATCCGCACGACGGCGCGCCGCGACCGCGACCACTGGGTCATCGACGGCAGCAAGCTGTTCATCACCAACGGCGTGCACGCGGACCTGTACTTCGTCGCCGCACGCACCGGCCCCGGCGCGCGCGAGATCTCGATCTTCGCGGTCGAGAAGGGCACGCCGGGCTTCACGGTGGGCCGCCAGCTCGACAAGACCGGCTGGCGCAGCAGCGACACCGCCGAGCTGCACTTCGACGGCTGCCGCGTGCCGGCCGGCCACCTGCTGGGCGAGGAGCACCAGGGCTTCTACGCGGTGATGAAGAACTTCCAGACCGAGCGCATCGCGCTGGCGGCGATGGCCATCGGCCACTGCACGCAGGCGATCCGCCTGACGCTGGAGCACGTCAGGACGCGCCGGGCGTTCGGCGCGCCGCTGTGGGACAAGCAGGTCATCCGCCAGCGGCTGGCGATGTGCGACGCGAAGACGCGCGCCGCGCGCGAGTACGCCTACCACTGCGCGTGGCGCGTCACGCAGGGCCACGACGTCGTGCAGGACGTCTCGCTGCTCAAGGCGCTGACCGGCGAGCTGGTCAACGAGGTCACCGCGACCTGCCAGCAGTTCCACGGCGGCATGGGTTTCATGACCGGCACGCCGGTCGAGCGGCTGTGGCGCGACGCACGCGTGCTGGGCATCGGCGGCGGCGCCACCGAGGTCATGCTCGACGAGGCGGCGAAGAGGTATTGAGAGCCTTGCGATGAATGCCTCGGCGATCCTCGCGCATCGACAGGCCTGCGGCATGTCGATGCGCTCGGCCGAGTCCGTGCCTGCCACCGTTCGCGCGGGCCGAGGCCGGCGGGCACCCTCCCCCTCCATGTTCCCCGGGCCGGGCTACGCCCGCCCCTCCTCCTTCACTTCCGGGGGAGGGCGCCCGCCGTCCTCGTCGGGACACGCCGGCGTTCTTCGACCGTCGAACGTCGATGCCGTGGCTGGATCGGGCTGGCGGGGCAGGCTGCGACCGGAAGTAAAAGAGGAGCCGACGGCCGACGGCCGGCGGCGGGGGACATGGAGGGCGCAGCCTGCCCCGCCGGCCCGATCTCGCGTTGCGGGTCGCGCTTCGCACGCACTGCACAGTTCACGATGACATGACCACGCTCGACATCCAGATCCAGGGCCCGGTGGCGCGGGTGTTCCTGAACCGCCCCGAGGTGCGCAACGCGTTCAACGACGGCGTGATCGCCGAGCTGACCGACGCCTTCTCGCGCCTGGGCGCCGACCCGGCGCTGCGTGCCATCGTGCTCGGCGGCCACGGCAAGGCGTTCTGCGCCGGCGCCGACCTGAACTGGATGCGCGCGATGGCCGGCTACTCCTGGGAGGAGAACCGCGCCGACGCCGAGCGCCTCGCGGCGATGCTGTGGGCCGGCCACAGCTGCCCGCTGCCGGTCGTCGGCCGCGTGCACGGCGACTGCTACGCCGGCGGCGTCGGGCTGGCGGCGATCTGCGACGTGCTCGTCGCCGCCGAGGGCGTCCACTTCTGCCTCAGCGAGGCGCGCCTCGGGCTGCTGCCGGCGACCATCGGTCCGTACGTCGTGCGCGCGCTCGGCGAACAGGCGTCGCGGCGCTACTTCGTCACCGCCGAACGCTTCGACGCCGCCACCGCGAAGGCGCTGGGTTTCGTGCACGAGGTCGTGCCCGAAGACGCGCTCGACGCCAGGGTCGACGCGATCGTCGCGACGCTGGTGGCCAACGGGCCGGCCGCGGTGCAGGCGTGCAAGCGGCTGGTGCACGACGTCGCCGGCATGCCGATCACGCCCGAACTGCGCGCCGACACCGCGCGGCGCATCGCCGACATCCGCGCGAGCGCCGAGGGGCGCGAAGGCGTGCAGGCCTTCCTCGACAAGCGCGAGCCGGCGTGGCGCGCGTGAGCGGCGGCGATGAACGACGTCGACCTCACCCAGCTCGTCGCGCTGGCCGCCGCGCTCGGCTGGGCCAGCGGCATGCGGCTGTACCTGGTGGTGTTCCTCACCGGGCTGGCGGGCCACCTGGGCTGGGTCGACCTGCCGGGCGGGTTGCACATGCTTCAGCAGCCGGCGCTGCTGTGGACCAGCGGCGTGCTGGTGGCCGTCGAGTTCCTCGCCGACAAGGTGCCGCTGGTCGACTCGGCGTGGGACGCGGTGCAGACCTTCGTGCGCATCCCGGCCGGCGCGGCGCTGGCCGGGGCGGTGTTCGCCGGCAGCGGGGTCGACGGCGCGAGCTGGACGGCGATCGCCGCGTTGGCCGGGGGCACGCTGGCCGCCACCGCGCATGCGGCCAAGGCGAGCACGCGCGCCGCGGTCAACACCTCGCCCGAGCCGTTCTCCAACATCGGCCTGTCGCTGCTCGGCGACGTCTCGGTGCCGGCGCTGCTGTGGCTGGCGTGGGAGCATCCGGTGTGGCTGTTCGTCGTGCTCGGCGTCGGGGCCTTCGTGGCGCTGGTGCTGCTGGTACTGACGCTGCGCTTCGTCGGCGTGGTGTGGCGGCGGCTGCGCGGCCGAGCGGCGGCGGGGGCGTGAGAGGGTGGCGCCGATGGCGTTCGGCCGCCACGTCGGCAGCACAGGCAGGCGGCGATCGCGCCGCGGGAGGGTGACGTGTTCAAGAAGATCCTGATCGCCAACCGGGGCGAGATCGCATGCCGGGTGGCCGCCAGCGCGCGGCGGCTGGGCGTGCGCACGGTGGCGGTGTACTCCGAGGCCGACGCGAACGCCCGGCACGTGCTCGCGTGCGACGAGGCCGTGGCCATCGGCGGCGCCGCCGCGCGCGACAGCTACCTGCAGTGGCAGCGCATCCTCGATGCGGCGCACGCCACCGGCGCGCAGGCGGTGCATCCGGGCTACGGCTTCCTCAGCGAGAACGAGGCCTTCGCGCAGGCCTGCGCCGATGCCGGCGTGGTCTTCATCGGCCCGCCGCCGGCGGCGATCCGCGCGATGGGCAGCAAGGCGGCCGCGAAGGCACTGATGGCCCGGGCCGGCGTGCCGCTGGTGCCCGGCTACCACGGCGACGACAACGACCCCGCGCTGCTCGCCGAGCAGGCCGAGCGCATCGGCTACCCGGTGCTGATCAAGGCCAGCGCCGGTGGCGGCGGCAAGGGCATGCGCCGCGTCGACGCGCCGGCGGACTTCGCCGCGGCGCTGGCGTCGTGCCAGCGCGAGGCGCGCGCGAGCTTCGGCGACGACCACGTGCTCGTCGAGCGCTACGTGACGCGCCCGCGGCACATCGAGATCCAGGTCTTCGCCGACGCGCACGGCCGTTGCCTGCACCTGTTCGAGCGCGACTGCTCGGTACAGCGGCGCCACCAGAAGGTGCTCGAGGAGGCGCCCGCGCCCGGCATGAGCGAGTCGCGCCGCGCCGAGATGGGCGCCGCCGCGGTGTCCGCCGCGCAGGCGGTGGGTTACGTCGGCGCCGGCACGGTCGAGTTCATCGCCGAGGAAGTCGACGACGGCGACATCCGCTTCTACTTCATGGAGATGAACACGCGGCTGCAGGTCGAGCACCCGGTGACCGAGGCGATCACCGGCCACGACCTGGTCGAGTGGCAGCTGCGCGTGGCCGCCGGCGAGCCGCTGCCGGCGGCGCAGCCCGACCTGCGCATCCACGGGCACGCGATCGAGGCGCGCATCTGCGCCGAGAGCCCCGACGCCGGCTTCATGCCCGCCACCGGGGCGCTGAAGGTGCTGCGCTGGCCGGCGCACGTCGAGTTCCGCCGCAACGCCGACGCCGAGCCGGCGCACGCGCCGGCGCCGGTGCGCGTCGACAGCGGCGTGCGCGAGGGCGACGCGATCACGCCGCACTACGACTCGATGATCGCCAAGCTGATCGTCTGGGGCGAGAACCGCGCGCAGGCGCTGGCCCGGCTCGACGCCGCGCTGGCCGCGACGCACGTCGTCGGCCTGTCGAACAACGTCGCGTTCCTGCGCCGCGTGGCGGCCAGCACCGCGTTCGCCACCGCCGACCTCGACACCGCGCTGATCGAGCGCGAGCGCGCCGCGCTGTTCGACCGCCCGCCGCTGGCGCTGGAGATCGCCGCGGCCGGCGTGGTCGCTCGCGAGCTGGCCGCCGAGGCCGCGCTCGAGGACGCCGACCCCTGGTCGCGGCGCGACGGCTGGCGGCTGCACGGCGGCGCGCAACGCCGCTTCGAACTCGAGTCCGCCCAGCGCCACCACACCGTGTGGCTCGACCGGCTGCACGACGGCGCGATGGTGCTGCGCATCGGCGAGCAGCGCTGGGCGCTGCAGTGCCGTGCGCTCGGCGGCGCGCTGCACGACGTGGTGCTCGGCACGCAGCGCCACCGCCTGGCGGTGTACGCCGACGGCGAGACGGTGGTGGTGTTCGCCGACGACGGCGACAGCGCGGTGTTGCGCGAGGTCGACCTGATCGCGCACGCCGGCGAGGGCGCGTTCGAGGCCGGCCGGCTGACGGCGCCGATGCCGGGCAAGGTCATCGCCTTCCTGGCTGCCCGGGGCGACGCGGTCAAGGCGGGGCAGCCGCTGGCGGTGATGGAGGCGATGAAGATGGAGCACACCATCGCGTCGCCGCGCGACGGCACGGTGGCCGAGCTGCGGTTCGCCGTCGGCGACCAGGTCGGCGAGGGCGACGAGCTGCTGCGCCTGGCCGACGAGTGACGAGCGCCGATATCATCGTCGGTTGTCCCGCCGAAGGAAGCGCGCCATGATGCCCAGCCACGTCACCCTGGTCGACGTCGGCCCGCGCGACGGGCTGCAGAACGAGAAGCAGCCGGTCGACGCGGCGCACAAGATCGAGCTCGTGCACCGCCTGCAGGCCGCCGGCCTGCGCGAGATCGAGGTCACCAGCTACGTCAGCCCGAAGTGGGTGCCGCAGATGGCCGACAACGCGCAGGTGATGGGCGGCATCCGCCGCGCGCCGGGCGTGCGCTACAGCGTGCTGGTGCCGAACATGAAGGGGCTCGAGGCGGCGCTGGCGGCGCCGGCGTTGCCCGACGAGGTGGTGGTGTTCGGCGCCGCCAGCGAGGCGTTCAGCCGCAAGAACATCAACTGCTCGATCGCCGAGAGCATCGAGCGCTTCGC
>NZ_DAOKZA010000066.1:0-14383 GCF_035325925.1 Azohydromonas sp.
GCCGACTTCTTCGCCGAGCCGCACGTCGAGAGCCTGATCGGCTACGGCAAGGTGTTCCACGCCGCGGGCATCAGCTGGACGCTGTCGTCGATGGCCAGCGAGGCCGGCAACTTCGGCATGTTCATCGGCAACTACGAGCAGTTGCGCAAGATCGCGCTGCGCATCCGCGAGGCGGCGCTCGAGCTCGGCGTCAAGCGCATCGTCGTCGGCGAGTGCGGCCACGCGTGGCGCGTGGCGTACAGCTTCTGGAACACGCTGGTGGGCATCGGCGCCGGTGGCAGGGACCCGTTCGCGGTGCAGCTGCAAAGCCAGCTCGACGCGCGCTACAAGCAGCCGATGCACATCTGCGAGCTGACCTGGGACCTGATCCAGCGCGGCGCGCTCAGGTTCGACAAGGACAGGAACGACGACCGCGTGATCACGTTCCACGACTCGTGCAACGTCGCGCGCGCCTCGCGCATGGGCGACATGCCGGGCGGCCAGTTCGTGATCCCGCGCGAGATCATCAAGGCGGTCGCCAACCGCTTCCACGACATGGCGCCGGGCACCATCGGCGAGGCCACCTACTGCTGCGGCGGCGGCGGCGGGCTGCTCACCGACGACCTGATCGAGTTGCGTGTCAAGGGCGCGCTGCCGCGCATGGAGGCGCTCCAGCACGTCGTCGACCGGCACGGCGTGAACTTCATGGCCACGATCTGCGCGATCTGCAAGGCGCAGTTCACGAAGGTGCTGCCGTACTACGGCTTCGACATGAGCATGGTCGGCGGCGTGCACCAGCTGGTGAGCAAGGCGATCCGGCTCGGCGAGCCGAACTGACAACGACTTCCAGGAGACCCGCGATGTCCTCCGCACCGACGACCACCGATGCCCGGCCGCTGACCTTCCGACGCTACAAGGACGGCGACCACCAGCCGCGGCCCTGGCAGGAAGAGATCTTCGACGCCGACCACTCGCACAAGTGCCCGACGTACATCCAGAGCACGCCGCCGTGCCAGGCGTCGTGCCCGTCGGGCGAGGACATCCGCAGCTACCTGAACATCGTGCGCGGCATCGAGAAGCCGCCCGCCGGCGTGCCGTGGCAGGAGTACGCGTGGCGGCGCCTGACCGAGGCCAACCCGCTGCCCAGCGTGATGGGGCGCGTGTGCCCGGCGCCTTGCGAGTCGGGCTGCAACCGCAACGAGGTCGAGGACTTCGTCGGCATCAACTCGGTCGAGCACTTCCTCGGCGAGTACGCGATCGCGAACAAGCTGCAGTTCCCGAAGCCCGACAAGCTCAGCGGCAAGAAGGTCGCGGTGATCGGCGGCGGCCCGGCGGGCCTGTCGGCGGCGTACCAGCTCGCGCGCAAGGGCCACGCGGTGACGATCTTCGACGAGCGCGCCGAGCTCGGCGGCATGATGCGCTACGGCATCCCGGGCTTCCGCACGCCGCGCGCGGTGCTCGACGCCGAGATCCAGCGCATCCTCGACCTCGGCGTGCAGGCGCGCATGAACACGCGCATCGGCACCGACGTGACGCTCGACCAGATCAAGGCCGACTACGACGCGGTGTTCCTCGGCATGGGCGCGCAGAGCGGCCGGCCGCTGCCGGTCGAGGGTTCGGACGCGCCGAACTGCGTCACCGCCACCGCGTTCCTGAAGGCCTTCAACGACGGGCGGCTGCGCCACGTCGGCAAGCGCGTCGTGGTGGTCGGCGGCGGCGACACCTCGATCGACGTGGCCACCGTCGCGCGGCGCCTGGGCCACATCGAGACCGTGCACGAGAGCGACCGCCCCGAGATGGCGATCGCCGGCCACGCGGCACACGACGCGGCGGCGATCTCGGCGCGCCAGGGCGCCGACGTCACGCTGACCTCGATCTTCACGGTCGACAAGATGCAGGCCAGCAGGCACGAGGTCGAGCACGCGCTGGCCGAGGGCATCGCGATCCGCGGCGGGCTCGCGCCGGTGGCCGTCGTGTGCGACGCCGGCGGGCGCGCGATCGCGCTGCGCGTCGCGCGCTGCGAGGCGACGATCAAGGGCGGCAAGCTCGAGATCAAGATGATCGAGGGCAGCGAGGAGGACATCGAGGCCGACCTGATCGTCTCGGCGATCGGCCAGGCGGTCGACTTCACCGGCCTCGAGACGCTGAACAACGGCAAGGGCGGGATCACCGCCGACAGGAACTACCAGGTCAAGGACCAGGCGGGCATGTTCGTCGGCGGCGACGTCGTGCGCCCGCACCTGCTGACCACCGCGATCGGCCACGGCGCGATCGCCGCCGACGGCATCGACCGCTTCCTCGCCGGCGAGCCGCTGGACAGGCGACCGAAGATCGACGTGCACACCTGGGACATCCAGCGCAAGCTGGTCGAGAAGGGGATGGCGGTGTCGGAGGTGCACGAGCCGATCCGCGGCACCGACGCGAGCAACGTCGCGGTGCACAACTTCGACAACCGCTCCGACCGCTACGTGATCCCGCACGAGGAGCTGTTCCTCGGCCACTTCCCGTACACGGCGCGGCACAAGCGCAAGATCGTCACGCTCGACGCCGAGCGCGCGCTGAACAACTTCGAGGAGCGCGTGCTGCCGCTCACCGAGGCCGAGGCCATCGCCGAGGCCAAGCGCTGCATGAGCTGCGGGCTGTGCTTCGAGTGCGACAACTGCGTCGTCTACTGCCCGCAGACCGCGGTGTTCAAGGTGAAGAAGTCGCAGTCGACGACCGGGCGCTACGTGGACACCGACTACACCAAGTGCATCGGCTGTCACATCTGCCACGACGTGTGCCCGACCGGCTACATCCAGATGGGCCTGGGTGAGTGATGGCCCACCCCCGCAGCGCCGTCGGCGCCTCCCCCCCGGCCCTGCAAGGGCCACTGCGTGGCCCGGGGGGGCGCCGCCAGCGGACCGGCGAAGCCGGATCCGCGGCGGCCGCTTGGCACTGCGGGCGGTGGTCGTTGGCCGTGCTGCTGATCTCTGCCGTCGTCGGCCTCCAGCCCTCGTGGGCCGACGGCGGGCGCACGCCCAAGCCGGTGATCGAGCCGGCGAAGGCCGGCACGCAGTGCGTCGCCGACCCGGCGACGATGCGCCGCGACCACCCGGCGATGCTCAAGCACCAGCGCGACGAGACGGTGCACGGTGGCATCCGCGGCGCGAAGGCGAGCCTGAAGGCCTGCGTGTCGTGCCACGCCAGCGCGGCCACCGGCAGCGTCGCCGCCGCGCCGACCGACTTCTGCGCCGCCTGCCACAGCTACACCGCGGTGCGCATCGACTGCTTCGAGTGCCACGCGACCAAGCCGGCGGCGACCGCGTTCCATCCGCTGACCGCGCCCGGCGACGCCGCCGCGGCGACGCGACTGGCCGCGCAGTGGAAGCGGCTCGGCGCCACCGATGCCCTGCGACCCTGAGCACGACGTCGACGAGTCCGCCATGAGCCGCGACCCCGACCCGTCCCGCGAGAAGCCCGAGGCGCCCAGCGCGTCGCGCCGCGGCTTCGTCGGCGTCGCCGCCGCGGCACTGGCCGGCGTGGCGATCGCGCCGGGCATCCACCTGGTCGAGGTCGCGCGCGCGTCCACTGACGCGGCGGCCGCGGGCGCGAACCCGCGGGTGCGCTGGGGTCTGCTGATCGACACCACCAAGTGCGCCGCCGGCTGCACCGACTGCGTCGACGCCTGCAACGCCGAGAACGGCCTCGACCCGCGGCCCACGCCGACCAACGCGCAGTGGATCCGCAAGGTCGAGATCCGAGAGGTCAAGACCGGCCGCGTCAGCTCGGCGCCGGTGATGTGCCAGCACTGCGCGTCGCCGCCGTGCGTCGACGTGTGCCCGACCGGCGCGTCGTTCAAGCGCGCCGACGGCATCGTGCTCGTCGACCGCCACACCTGCATCGGCTGCCGCTACTGCATGATGGCCTGCCCGTACAAGGCGCGTTCGTTCGTGCACGAGCCGCTCACCGACCAGAAGCCCGACGTGCCGCGCGGCAAGGGCTGCGTCGAGAGCTGCACGCTGTGCGTGCACCGCATCGACGCCGGCGGGCGGACCACCGCCTGCGCCGAGGCCTGCACGAAGGCCGGCCACGGCGCGATCGTGTTCGGCGACCTCAACGACCCCGACAGCGAGATCTCGCGCCGCGTGCGCGAGGCCGCCAGCGTGCAGCTGCGCGCCGACCTGCGGCTCGACCCGGGCGTGCGCTACCAGGGGATCGCGTCGTGAGCGCGCGCGCCCGCCGCGAAGCTTTCGCACCGCAGCGCGTCGACGCGGAGGTGGCCACGTGAACTCGCTCGTCGACGCCGCGCGACAGACGCGCCGCTTCTGGCTGCTCGCCGCCGCGGGAGCCGTCGTCGCCGCGATCGGCGCCGCCGCGTCGCACTACATGGACGTGCACGGGCACATCGTCACCGGCATGACCAACCAGGTCGTGTGGGGCCTGCCGCACGTGTTCGCGATCTTCATGATCGTCGCCGCCTCGGGCGTGCTCAACGTCGCGTCGATCGGCTCGGTGTTCGGCCAGGCGGCGTACAAGTCGCGCGCCCCGCTGTCGGGGCTGCTGTGCCTGGCGCTGCTCGCCGGTGGCCTGATGGTGCTGATGCTCGACCTCGGCCGTCCCGAGCGCGTGATCGTCGCGGCGACGCACTACAACTTCAAGTCGGTGTTCGCCTGGAACGTGTTTCTCTACTCGGGCATGGCGGCGATCGTCGCGCTGTACCTGTGGACGATGTTCGAGCGCCGCATGAACCGCTGGTCGAAGCCGGCGGGCATCGCGGCGCTGGTGTGGCGCTTCGTGCTGACCACCGGCACCGGATCGATCTTCGGTTTCCTCGTCGCGCGCCAGGCCTACCAGTCGGCGCTGCTGGCCCCGCTGTTCATCGTGCTGTCGTTCGCCTGGGGGCTGGCGATCTTCCTGCTCGTGCAGGCCGCCCTGTACGCGTGGAACCGGCGCACGCTGCCGGCCGAGGTGCAGCGGCGCATGGCGCGGCTGCTCGGCGTGTTCGTCGCCGCGTCGCTGTATCTGGTGGCCGTGTACCACATGACCAACCTGTACTTCGCGCGCCAGGTCGAGTTCGAGACCTTCGTGCTGCTCGGGCGCGGCGGGGGCGGCGTGTTCGCGTGGCTGTTCTGGGGCGGCTACGTGGTGCTCGGCTCGGTGCTGCCGATGGGGCTGCTGTTCCGTGCGCAGCGCGACGCGCGCGCGGTCGGCGCGGCGGCGGCGCTGGTCGTGGTCGGCGCGTTCGCGTGGCTGTTCGTGTTCATCATCGGCGGGCAGGCGTTCCCGCTGGAGATCTTCCCCGGCCACGTGGTCAGCAGCAGCTTCGCCGACGGCGCCGTCGAGCACTACGTGCCGCGCTGGCCCGAGTGGCTGCTGGGCGTCGGCGGGGTCGGTGCGGCGTTCCTGCTGACCGTCGTCGGCGTGCGCGTGCTCGACTTCATGCCGCACGACGAGCCGCCTGCCGCGGCGCAGGAGGCGCGGTGACGGCACTGCCGCGGCTGTTCGTCTCGGCGGCGCACAAGTCGTCGGGCAAGACCACGCTGTCGATCGGGCTGGCGGCGGCGTTGCGCGCGCGCGGCGTCGCGGTGCAGCCGTTCAAGAAAGGGCCCGACTACATCGACCCGATGTGGCTCGCGCGCGCCGCCGGGCGGGCCTGCTTCAACCTCGATCCGTACCTGATGGACGGTGCGGCGATCGAGGCCACGTTCGCGCGCGAGGCCGCCGGCGCCGACCTCGCGCTGGTCGAGGGCAACAAGGGCCTGCACGACGGCGTCGCGCTCGACGGCAGCAACAGCAACGCCGCGCTGGCGCGCGCGCTGGCCGCACCGGTGCTGCTGGTGGTCGACAGCCGCGGCATGACGCGTGGCATCGCACCGCTGCTGCTCGGCTTGCAGGCCTTCGACCGCGACGTGCGCATCGGCGGCGTCGTCTTCAACCAGGTCGGCGGGCCGCGCCACGAGGCCAAGCTGCGCGCCGCCGTGGAGCACTACACCGACATCCCGGTGCTCGGCGCGCTGGCGCACGACGAGCGCCTGGCGCTGCCCGAGCGCCACCTGGGGCTGACGCCGGACCGCGAGATCGACGCCGCGTCGGCGCGCGTCGCACAGATCGCGCAGCGCGTCGCCGCCGGCGTCGACCTCGACCGCGTCGTCGCGCTGGCCGCCTCCGCCCCGCGGTGGCCGGGGCGCGTGCCGACGCGCGCGGCGGCCCCACGCGCCGACCTGCGCATCGGCATCGCGCGCGACCGCGCGTTCGGCTTCTACTACCCCGACGACCTCGCGGCGCTCGAGGCTGCCGGTGCGCGGCTGGTGCCGTTCGACACGCTGCGCGACACCGCGCTGCCGGCGGTCGAGGCGGTGTTCATCGGCGGCGGTTTCCCCGAGGCCTGCATCGCTGAGCTCGAGGCCAACGTCGCGCTGCGGCGCGCGCTGCGCGCGGCGATCGCCGACGCGCTGCCGGTGTACGCCGAGTGCGGCGGGCTGATGTACCTGGCGCGCTCGATCCGCTGGGGCGAGCACCGCGGCGAGATGGTCGGCGCGATCCCGGCCGACGCCGTGATGCACGCGCGCCCGGTGGGGCGCGGCTACGTGCAGCTCGAGGTCGGCGCCGACCACCCGTGGCTCGACGCCGGCACCGTGCTGCGCGGGCACGAGTTCCACCACTCGAGCCTGGAGAACGTGGCGCCCGGTGTCGCGTTCGCGTACCGCGTGCGGCGCGGTCACGGCGTCGACGGCGCGGTCGACGGCCTGCGCATCGGCAACCTGCTGGCGTCGTACGCGCACCTGCACACCGGCGCCGGCAGCGACTGGGCGCCGCGTTTCGTCGACTTCGTGCGCCGCTGCCATGCGGCGCGTCCGCCGGGCCGCCTGCCGCTGGCGGCCTGATCCCGTCACCGAAGGAGGCCCGCTGCAATGACCCTGCCCGTCACCGTGCCCCGCCAGCTGGTCGTCGACGGCAGGCCCGTCGCCATCGACAGCGAGGGTTATCTGCTCGACCTGGAGGACTGGTCCGAGGCGTTCGTCCGCGCGCTGGCGCACAAGGAGGGGCTCGCGCTGACCGACGAGCACTGGCAGGTGATCCGCTTCCTGCGCGCGTACTGGCAGGAACACGGGGTGCAGCCGCAGGTGCGCGTGATGATCCGCCACTTCACCGCGCTGTGGGGCCCCGAGCGCGGCAGCAACCACTACCTGCATGAGCTGTTCCCGCGGGGCGGCCCGCAGAAGCAGGGCAACCGCCTGGCCGGGCTGCTGCGCACGAAGGGCGAGCATTGAACGCCGGGCGACCCACGCTCGACGTGACCGACGCGGCACTCGAGCAGATCCGCACCGCCGCGCTGCAGGGCCGCGCGGTGGGTATGGCGCTGCGCGTGGCCGCGCGGCGCGCCGGCGACGGCTCGATCGACTACGGCATGGGCTTCGACGACACGCACGACGACGACGAGCCGCTGCAGTTCGACGACGTCACCGTCGTCGTCGCGCAGGGCAGCCGCGACCTGCTGCGCGGCACCACGCTCGACTGGGTCGAGATCGCCCCCGGCGAGCGGCGCTTCATCTTCATCCCGCCGCGCGACGACGCCCCGCGTGGCTGTGGCAGCGGCGGCTGCTCGAGCTGCGGCTGAGCCCGCCACCGAAGGAGATCACGACGATGGACACGATGGTCGACCTGCCCGAGTGGATCGTGCGCGCCTCGGGTCAGGCGTCGCCGCAGCGCGGTCGCGTCGCGCTGGTCGGCGCCGGCCCCGGTGACCCCGAGCTGCTGACACTGCGCGCCGCGCGCCTGCTGCGCGACGCCGACGCGGTGGTCTACGACTTCCTCGTCGGCCCCGAGGTGCTCGACTTCGCCGGCCCGCACGCCGAGCGCATCTGCGCCGGCAAGCGCAGCAGCCGTCACAGCATGCCGCAGCACGAGATCAACGCGCTGCTGGTGCGCCTGGCGCGCGAAGGCCGCCGCGTGGTTCGGCTCAAGGGCGGCGACCCGTTCGTCTTCGGCCGCGGCGGCGAGGAGGCGCAGGCGCTCGCCGAGGCGGGCATCGACTTCGAGATCGTGCCCGGCGTCACTGCCGCGTGCGGGGTCACCGCGTACGCCGGCATCCCGCTGACACACCGCGACCACGCGCAGTCGTGCCTGTTCGTCACCGGGCACATGAAGGACGACCGCGCCGACCTCGACTGGCCCGCGCTCGCGCGCGAGCGCCAGACGGTGGTCATCTACATGGGCCTGGCGGCGCTGGGGCACATCTGCGCGCAGCTCGTGGCCCACGGCCTGCGCGCCGACATGCCCGCCGCGGTGGTGCAGCAGGGCACGCTGCCCGAGCAGCGGGTGGTGACGGGCACGCTGGCCGACCTGCCGCAGCGTGTCGCCGCCGCGGGCCTCACGGCGCCGTGCCTGATCGTCGTCGGCGAGGTCGTGCAGCTGCACCACCAGCTGGCCTGGTTCGGCCTGCCGGCGCAGGCGGCCGCGGGCTGAGCGCGGCGCTCAGCGCGTCTCGGACCGGCCCGCGGCGTCGCCGGCGGCGCGGTGCTCGACCGCGAACACCGCGGCCTCGACGCGCGAGCTCAGGTTGAGCTTGGCCAGGATGTGACGCACGTGCAGCTTGACCGTGTCGTGACTGATGTCGAGCGCGCGCGCGATCGCCTTGTTGCTCTCGCCGCGCGAGACATGCTCGAGGATCTGGCGCTCGCGCTCGGTCAGCGAGGCGATCAGCCCCGCCTTGTCGGTGGCCGGCGCGCCGGTGGCCGGCGACTGCAGCATCTGCGCGAGCTTGAGCGTCATCGCCGGCGCGACGGCCAGCTCGCCGCGCGCCGCGCGCGCGATCGCGCCGAGCACCTCCTCGGGGTCCATGTCCTTGAGCAGGTAGCCGCGCACCCCGGCGCGCAGCGCGGCGGCCAGGTCGGCCTCGGCGTCGCTCATCGTCAGGATCACCGCCGGCGTGTCGATGCCTTCGGCGCGAAAGCGCCGCAGCAGCGACAGCCCGTCGGTGGCCGGCATGCGCAGGTCGAGGATCACCAGGTCGGGCCGGTGCTCGCGCAGCAGCGCCAGCGCGTGGTCGGGGTCGCCGGTCGAGGCGACCACGCGCATCGGGCTGCGATGCGCGATCAGGTCGGTCAGCCCGTTGCGGCACAGCGCGTGGTCGTCGACCAGCACGATGCGGATCGGCGGTGCCTCCATCGCCGCGTCTCGCATCAGGGCCCCGGCGCCGCGACGACGCGCGCCGCCGGCCCGGGGTGCAGCGGAAACACCAGGTGCACGCAGGTGCCGCCGCCGGCGCGCGGGCGCAGCGCCAGCGTGCCGCCCAGGCGCCGCGCGCGCGCGCGCATGATGTCGATGCCGTAGTGCGCCGACGCGTGCGCGCCGGCCGCGTCGACGAAGCCGGTGCCGTCGTCCTCGACGCGCAGGTGCACGTCGCCGTCGCTCAGCTCGACGCTCAGGCGCGCGTGCCGCGCCAGCGAGTGCCGCGCGACGTTGGACAGCGCCTCCTGCACCACGTGGAATGCCTGCGCCTGGCGCTCGGGCGCGAGGTCCAGCACGCCGACGCGGTCGACCAGCTCGAGCGTGATCCCGGTGCGCGGCTCGAACGCCGCCACCGCCTTGCGCAGCGCGTGCAGCAGCCCCTCCGGGTCGACGCGCGTGCGGAAGTCGGCCAGGATCTCGCGCAGGCTGGTGTGCGCGTCGGCCACCGCGCGGCGCACGTCGTCGTAGTACCTCAGCGAGCGCGCGTCGTCGTGCGCGAGCATCGCGTCGTGCAGCAGCGGCAGGCGCATCTTCACGAAAGCCAGCGACTGCGCGACGGCGTCGTGCACCTCGGCGGCCATCATCTGGCGCTCGTTGGCCACCGTCGCGCGCAGGTTCTCGCGCTCGAGTTGCGCGTTGTGCAGCGCGAGCCCGAGCAGGTCGCCGATCGACTTGAGCAGCGCCAGCACCTCGGCGCTGGGTTCCTCGCCCTGGCGGAAGAACAGGTTGTAGATGCCGAGCAGGCGGCCGCGATGGTGCAGCGGCACCGCCAGCACACGGCGGCAGTCGACGCCGAAGTAGCCGCTGTGATCGCGCTGCGTGCACACGCTGAGGTCGTCGGCCCACACCGGGCGGTCGCGCCGCGCCGCGGCGCCGCAGGCGCCGCAGTCCTGCGCGACCGAGCGCTCGGCGTCGAGCACGCTGGGCGGCAGCCCGAGGCTGCCGATCATCAGCATGCGCCGCTCGCCGGCGTCGAGCACGCGCACCGCGCCGGCCTGCGCGCCGGCGATGCGCATGATCGGCGGCAGGAAGTGGCCGAGCAGGTCGTGCAGGTCGTTGCCGGCGGCGAGCTCGGCGGTGATCTCGGCGAGCAGGCTCGCGCTGGCGGCGCCGCGCGGCGCGTCGCGGACCGGGGTCGTCGGCAGGTCGGGGGCGGTCATCTGCGGGCAAGTGTCGCGCATCGGCGCGAAGGCGTCCTTGATCCCGGATTGGACCGCGGGGCCGGCCTGCGTGCCATCGGTTCGTACCCGCGATGCCGGGGGCGGTATCGGTCGCCGCGGCTAGGCGGGCTCGCGTGGCGGCGGCGCCGACTCGGCGCAGAGGCGCAGGAAGTCCTCGGTGCCGCGCCCGAGGTGCTTGCTGCGGTGCAGCACGATCGCCAGCCGGCGCGTCGCGCGCGGCAGCGTCGTGTCGACCTCGACCAGCGTGCGCTGTGCCAGCTCGTGGGCGACGACCTCGCGCGGCAGGCAGCCCAGCGCCGCGCCGGCGGCGACCAGCCGCTTGATCGCCTCCGGGCTGCCGAGCTCGAATTCGACGCGCAGCGCGCCGACACGCTCGATCAGCCAGCGGTCGGCGGCCTCGCGCGTGCCCGACCCCGGCTCGCGCAGCGCCCAGGCGGCGTCGCGCAGCTGGCGCAGCGTCGCGGTGCGCCCGGCCAGCGGGTGCACGGGAGCGGCGACGATCACCAGCTCGTCGCTGCGCCACGGGCGCAGCACCAGCTGCGGGTGCGTCTGCGGCCCCTCGATGAAGCCGACGTCGACGTCGAGCGCCGCGACCGCGTCGATCACCTCGCTGGTGTTGCCGATCGTCAGCTCGACCGGCGATGCCGGGTGCGTGGTCTTCCAGCGCGCGAGCAGCTCGGGCAGC
The DNA here is from genome assembly GCF_035325925.1 of Azohydromonas sp. Lineage (NCBI taxonomy): Bacteria > Pseudomonadati > Pseudomonadota > Betaproteobacteria > Burkholderiales > Sphaerotilaceae > Azohydromonas > Azohydromonas sp. The sequence continues at coordinate 11,059 of NZ_DAOKZA010000066.1, forward strand.
AGGTATTCGCCGATCGACAGGCTCGCGGCCACGCGCAGCGGGGCGGCGTGCGCGGTGCCGAACAGCCGCTCCACCTGCGCCGCCTGCTCGAGCAGCGCGCTGACGCGCGGCAGCAGCGCGCGACCGTTCTCGTTGAGCACCAGCCGGCGGCCGACGCGGTCGAACAGCGCCACGCCGAGCACGCCTTCGAGCTCGGCGAGCGCGGCGCTGGCGGCCGACTGCGAGCGCGCCACCAGGTCGGCCGCGCCGCGCGTGGAACCGCAGCGCGCGGTCGCCGCGAAGACCTCGAGTTGACGCAGGTTCAGCCGCAACCGGGGGGCCGCCGCCGGGGCGTTCTGCTTATCGGATTTATCGGGCACGGTGACCAGTATTGTCTGATTTTTCTTTTGACCGCGCGCGCCTAGGATCGCCGCGTCGCGAGCAGGGCGATGGGGCCCTTCGCCGAGCGACGACCACCGCCGCGCCCGCTGCGCTGCGGACGACAGGAGACAAGACGACCCATGAGCCTGCTGGTGCGTCCCCACGGTGGCGGGGAACTTCGGCCGCTGCTGCTGGAGGGCGACGCGCTCGACGCCGAGCGGCGTCGGGCGGCCACGCTGCCGCGGGTGCGCGTGAGTTCGCGCGAGCGCGGCGACATCCTGATGATGGCCATCGGCGGGTTCACGCCGCTCGAGGGCTTCATGAGCCACGCCGACTGGCGGGGCGTGTGCGACGGCATGCGCACCGCCAGCGGCCTGTTCTGGCCGATCCCGATCACGCTGTCGACCGACGCGGCGACCGCGGCGACCTTCGGCACCGGTCAGGACGTCGCGCTGATCGACCCCGACGACGGCTCGGTGCTGGCGACGATGCTGGTCACCGAGAAGTACACGATCGACAAGGCGCACGAGTGCGCCTGCGTGTTCCGAACCACCGACGTCGAGCACCCCGGCGTGCGCATGGTGATGGAGCAGGGCGAGGTCAACCTCGCCGGCCCGGTGAAGGCGCTGTCGCTCGGCGGCTTCCCGCAGAAGTACGGCGAACTGTTCATGACGCCGGCGCAGACGCGCAGCCTGTTCACCTCGCTGGGCTGGTCGCGCATCGCGGCGTTCCAGACGCGCAACCCGATGCACCGCTCGCACGAGTACCTGGCGAAGATCGGCATCGAGGTCTGCGACGGCGTGCTGGTGCACTCGCTGCTCGGCGCGCTCAAGCCGGGCGACATCCCGGCCGAGGTGCGCACCGAGGCGATCGGTGCGCTGGTCAGCCACTACTTCGTGCCGTCGACCATCGTCCAGGCCGGCTACCCGCTGGACATGCGCTACGCCGGCCCGCGCGAGGCGGTGCTGCACGCGTTGTTCCGCCAGAACTACGGCTGTTCGCACCTCATCGTGGGACGGGACCACGCGGGCGTCGGCAGCTACTACGGCCCCTTCGACGCGCACCGGATCTTCGACGAGATCCCCAGGGACGCGCTGCTCACGCAGCCCCTGCGCATCGACGTGTCGTTCTGGTGCTACCGCTGCGGCGGCATGGCGTCGGGGCGCACCTGCCCGCACGACGACGTCGACCGTCTCCAGGTGAGCGGCACGCAATTGCGCAAGTGGCTGTCCGAGGGGCACGACGTGCCTGCCGAGTTCAGTCGGCCCGAGGTGCTCGAGGTGCTGCGACGCTACTATCGCGGGCTCGGGTCCGGCGCGGGCGCGCGGTGACGCGGCGCCACGGTGGGTGAATGAAGGTCTGCATCGTGTCCGACAGCCACGACCGTGCCGACGTGCTGGCCCAGGCCGTGCACGCGGCCAGGCAGCGCGGCGCCGAGGCCGTGATCCACTGCGGAGACCTGATCGGCGCGCAGTCGCTCAAGCCCGCGCTGGAGGCCGGTCTGCCGATGCACCTGATCCACGGCAACAACGTCGGCGACACGCAGGCGCTGCACCGGCTGTCGCGCACCAGCGGCGGGCAGGTGCAGTACCACGGCCCGGACGCGCGCATCGAGCTCTGCGGCCGCCGGGTGTTCGTCGTGCACTACGACGACTACGGCTACGCGATGGCCTGCACGGGCGACTGGGACCTGGTGTGCTGCGGCCACTCGCACCGGGCCGAGGTGCGGCGTGTCGAGGCGGTGCGCGGCGGCTCGAGCTGGCTGGTCAACCCGGGCACGGTGGCGGGCCTGGCCGCGCCGCGGACCTGGGTGTTGGGCGATCTGGCGACGATGCGATTCGAGGTGCACGAACTGGCCGCACAGGCCGGGGTCGGCGCGTCCGCATAGGCCGATCGAGGGGATGCGCGGCCGGCGGCCCACCGCGCATCCCTACGGGCAGTCAGGGCCATCGAGAAGATTGACAGGAGACTTGCACGATGTTCGAGATCAACCCGTTCGCCGCCGTGGCCGGGGCGCTGCCGGCCAATGCCATGCAGGTCTTCGTGGTGCTGATGGCGCTGGCCGTGCTGCTGGGCACGGTGCTCGACATGATCCACAAGGGCAGCGCGGCCTACTTCTTCGCCAACTGGCGCAAGTCGCGGGGCCAGGGCGCGCAGGTCGACGTCGCGTCGATCGCGGTCAAGACCGTGGTGGTGGACGTGCTCGCCTCGGGCGAGTTCTGCAACCCCCGGCGCCGCATCGCCCACCTGCTGACGATGTACGGCTTCATCCTGTACCTCGTGACCACCGCGATCATGGTGTTCGGCTACCCGAGCGTCGCGACGCCGACGCCGGCGCTGGTGGTGCAGCTGTGGTGGCTGGGCGGGTTGATGGTCCTCGTGGGGGGCTACTGGTTCTGGTTCTTCATCCGGGTCGACGTCGCCGCCGAGGGCAGTTCGCCGTTGCGCCTGGTGCGCGCCGATCTGTTCATCGTCTCGCTGCTCGCCAGCGTGACGCTCGGCCTGATCTGGGCCGCGCTGCAGGCGTCGGGCAGCGCGGGCGCGATGGTCGTCTTCGGGCTGTACATCCTGGCCACCATCGTGCTGTTCGGCGGCGTGTACTGGTCCAAGTTCGCGCACATGTTCTTCAAGCCCGCGGCGGCGTTCGAGAAGCGCGTCTCCAAGGCCAGCGGCGTCTATGCCAACCTGCCCTTGCAGACCCGCGACGACCCCGAGCAGCGGGCGCGGCACTCGATGGAACTGCTGCGCGACGCGCCCATGGACATGGGCCTGGGCATCAAGCGCGAAGCGCCGCGTCACTACTGAGAGACAGTCCGCGCGATCCTGCGGAATACAACAAGGAGTCAGCCTATGCCTACCTTCGTCTACATGACGAGGTGCGACGGATGCGGCCACTGCGTCGACATCTGTCCCTCGGACATCATGCACATCGACAAGACCTATCGGCGCGCCTACAACATCGAGC
>NZ_DAOKZA010000067.1:0-13627 GCF_035325925.1 Azohydromonas sp.
GAAGGCGGGAGCCTCCTTGGCCCCCGCGCTCAACATTTCACAGGCGTCCACATTCAGCGAACGATACCGCGTCGCGGCCACCGATCACGACGTGATCGAGCGTGCGCACGTCGACGATGCCGAGCGCGGCCCTCAGCGCGTGCGTCAGGTGCTCGTCGGCCTTCGAGGGCTCGGCGGTGCCGCTGGGGTGGTTGTGCGCCAGGATCACCGCGGCCGCGTTCACTTCGAGCGCACGGCGCACCAGTTCGCGGGGATAGACCGAGGTCTGCGACAGCGTGCCCACCGATGCCGCCTCGAAGGCGATCAGCCGATGCTGGCTGTCGAGGTACAGCACCGCGAAGACCTCGCGATCGAGGTCGGCCAAGTGCAGGCGCAGGAAGTCGCGCACCTCGTTCGGCGCGTCGAACGCGGCGCCCGGTGTGCGCAACCGGGCGTCAAGGATCGCCAGCGCGGCGGCGATCACGGCGTCCTCATGCCGGCGCAGCTCGCCGGCCACCGCTGCGGCGGGCGCGGGGGCGCGCGTGGCGGCGTTGTCTTTCGCGCCACGGCGGCGCCCGGACACGGGCTCACGGATCACCAGGCGATGCGGGTCGGGCGCCGGCCGGGTGGCGAAGCTCGCCGGGGCGATCGGCGGCGCGGCGGTCGGTGCGAGCAAGAGGTGTGTGTGAGGTGTTCTCACTGTGTTGTTCCTCCCCTCACAAGGTACTGCCCCCACATTGCCCCCACTTCGCCCCCACTCTGCCCCCACACGGTCAATCGGCCAGATCGCCAGCATTGGCGCGGCTTTGCGGGCTCTCGGCGCACCCTGCCCCCACTGCCCCACAGAAAACCGTCGCCGTACTTCACGCGCCCCCCTTCTTCGCCTTCGCGGCGCCGATGGGGACCACGTTGCCGCCGCGGGCGCCGTCGAGGTAGTCGGCCCACCATTGCATCAGGCGGCGCCGGTCGGCCAGGTACTCCGATCGGTGATAGGCGGCGCGGACCTTGTTGCGCTCGCGGTGCGCGAGCTGGCGCTCGATCGCATCGCGGTCGTGCCCGCACTCGTTCGCCACGGTCGAGAAGAGGGCGCGGAAGCCGTGCGCCGTGGCGTAGCCCTTGAAGCCCATCCGCGCGAGCGCCGAGTTCAGCGTGTTCTCGCTCAGCATCGCCCGCGGGCTGTATGGGCTCGGAAAGACCAGCTCGCGGCCTGCGCTCAGTTCGGCCTGTGCCTTCAGCACCGCCAGGGCTTGCCGGGCGAGCGGCACCGTGTGCGGGGTACGCATCTTCATTGCCTCGGCGGGAATGCGAGCCTCCGCGGCCGCTTCGTCGATCCACGCCCACCGCAGCGCCCGCAACTCGCCAGGGCGAAGCGCGGTCAGCGTCAACAGCCGTAGGGCGTTCGCCGTCGTCGGGTCGCCTTCGTACCGCGCCAGGCGGTCGAGATAGTCGGGCAAGTCCCTATCCGACAGCGCCAGGCGGTGCGCCACGGCGCGGGGCTTCAGCAGCTCGCCGGGCTTCAGATCGAGCATCGGGTTCGTCTCGATCAGCTCGCGGGCGAGTGCGTAGCGGTACACCGCCTTAATGCGCTGTAGCACCCGCTCGGCAACCTCCGGGGCGCCGCGCGTCTCGATCGTGCGCACCAGCGCGGCCACGTCGCGGGGCCTGATCTTCGCCAGGGGGCGGGCGCCGAGCTTCGGAAACACGTCGGCCTCGAACGTGAGGCGGATTCGCTCGGCGTGCCCCGGCGTCCATACGCCCGACTGGTGCCCGATCCACTCGCGGGCCACCGCCTCGAAGTGCGTCGCGACTTCGTGCGCGGCCTGCGCCTTCGCCGCCTTCTTCAGCTCGCCGGGGTCGTCGCCACGATCGAGCGTGCGCCGCGCGGCGTCGCGCTTCTCGCGGGCGTCCTTCAGGCTCACCTCGGGGTAGACCCCGAAGGCGAGGCGCTTCTCCTTCCCGCCGTAGCGGTACTTCATCCGCCAGTACCGCCCGCCGGTCGGCGTCAATTCGAGGTACAACCCGCCGCCGTCGAAGTGCCGGCCGGGGGTCGTCAGGGTGCGCAGCTTGGCATCGGAGAGCTTCACGTATCATGCCTTCGCCCCGATCGTGGGGGCACTTTCGGGGGCACATCGTAGCGCCCGACTTCGAAAACCTAGCCGACTCAGTACCTTAGCCGCAGAGTGCGTGTCCGGCCCCGGCACCACCGAGGGCACCGACCGCCGTCACGCGACCCACTCGCGTGCGGCCGGCTGCTTCCGCAGCACCAGTTTTCCGATGCCGCCCATCCCCCCCGTCACCAAGACCCTGCTGCTGACCTGCGTGGCGATCTTCTTTGCCGGCATGCTGCTGCCCGGCGTGTTCGGGCCGTTCGAGGCACTGCTCGCGCTGTGGCCGCTGCAAAGCGGACGCTTCATGCCCTGGCAGGTCGTCACCTACGGATTCCTGCACGGCGACATGACGCACCTGCTGTTCAACATGCTCGGCCTGTGGATGTTCGGCAGCGAGATCGAGCGGCTGTGGGGTCAGCGACGGTACCTGCAGTTCCTGCTGGCCAGCCTGCTGACCGCGGCGGCCGCGCAGCTCGCCGTGACCTTCCTGATGGGCTCGCCCTACCCCACGGTCGGCGCGTCCGGCGCGCTGTACGGGCTGCTGCTGGCCTTCGGCATGCTGTTCCCGAACCGCACCATCGTGCCGCTGTTCCCGCCGATCCCGATGAAGGCGCGCACCTTCGTGATCGTGTTCGGCGCGCTCGAGTTCGTGCTCGGGCTGACCGGGCGCAGTGGCGTGGCGCACTTCGCGCACCTCGGCGGCATGCTCGGCGGCTTCCTGATGATCCGCTACTGGCGCGGCCAGCCGCCGTTCGGGCGGGCGCGCCGGCGCTGACACCGGCAGCCCTCCGCCACGGGCATCCCGCCGGCCGGCAATGCCCCTGGGCTGACCAGGGTCGCCGCGGTGTCGCATGCTGTGCGCATCGTGCACAAGCGGGTGCAGGCGATGGCAGGCTGGTCCGATCCGGGGCTTCGCGGGGTGCGCCTAGCCCTGCTGGCGTGTTGTCTGGCGCTGTCGGGGCTGACCGCCGCCGACGACGGGCGCCGCACCCGGCCGGCGTTCGACGAGGCCACCACGCGCGCGCTCGAACGCGCGGCGCGCGCCACCGTGGGGGTGCGCGCCACCGCCGTCGACGACGCGCGCTCGGTGGCCACGCTGGGGCGGCAGCGCGAGGGCTCGGGCGTGGTCATCGACGCCGACGGGCTGGTGCTCACCATCGGCTACGTGGTGCTCGAGGCCGAGCAGGTGCGCATCGAGGTCGAACCCGGGCGCGAGGTGCCGGCGCGCGTCGTCGCCTACGACCTGGCCACCGGCTTCGGGCTGCTGCGCCCGCTGGTGCCGCTGCGCGTCGAGCCGGCGCCGCTGGCCGGCGCGCGCGCCGCCACCGACGACGCGCTGATGGTGACCACCGGCGGCAGCGACGCGGTGGTCGGCGTCGCGCGGCTGATGTCGCAGCGGCCCTTCTCCGGCTACTGGGAGTACCACATCGAACACGCGCTGTTCACCGCGCCGCCGCTGCCGCGCCACAGCGGCGCCGGGCTGTTCAACCTGAAGGGCGAGCTGCTGGGCATCGGCTCGCTGGCGGTGGCCGACACGCTGCCGGCCGACGACCCGCGCAGCACGCCGGGCAACATGTTCGTGCCGGTCGAGCTGCTTCGCCCGGTGCTCGACGAACTGCTGGCGCGCGGCACCTCGGCGCCCAGCCGCCGCGCCTGGCTGGGGCTGAACTGCGTCGAGCAGCGCGGCCAGGTGCGCGTCGTGCGCGTCAGCGAGGACAGCCCCGCCGAGGCCGGCGGCGTGCGCGTCGGCGACCGCATCGTGCGCATCGACGGCGCCGACGTGAGCACTCTCGACACGCTGTGGAAGGCGCTGTGGACCGGCGGCGGCCCCGAGCGCGAGGTGCGACTCGAGGTGCGCCGCGGCGACGACACGCACACGCTGCGGCTGCAAAGCGTCGACCGCCAGTCGACGCTGCGCCGCGCGCGGGGCATCTGAAACGCCGGCGCGTCGCTCAGCAATCGCTCGGCGGACGCGCCAGCGCCTCGGCCACCGTCGGGTAGCGCAGCCGCACGCGCAGTTCGCGCTTCAGGCGCCGGTTGTCGAGCCGGCGCGACTCGGACAGGAAGCTCATCTGCATCGGCGACAGCCGTGCCGCGGCCTCGGCGCGCGACAGGCGGGGCGCACGCGGCAGGCCGGTGAGGTCGGCGACGAGGTCGAAGTGCTCGCCCATGCGCGACTCGGCGTCGTCGCAGACGTGGTACACGCGCTGCGGCGCGCCGCGGTGCAGTGCGGCGACGCAGGCGCGCGCGAGGTCGTCGGCGTGCACGTGGTTGGTGTAGACGTCGTCGTCGGGCGCCAGCAGCGGCGCGCCTCGGCGCACGCGATCGCGCGGATCCCCGCCGTCGCGGTCGAGGGCGTAGATGCCCGGGATGCGCAGCACGCTGACGGTCGCGCCGGCGGCACGGCCGAACCAGCGCACACGGGCCTCGGCGTCGACGCGCCGGCGCGCGCGGTCGGTGGCGGGGCGCGGTGGGCGCGTCTCGTCGAATCGCGCGCCGCCGCAGTCGCCGTACACGCCGGTGGTGCTCGCGTACACCAGCCTGCGCACGCGGCCACCGCGCCGCAGCGCGCGCAGCAGCCGCACGGTGCGCGCGTCGGACGCGCCGCCGGCGGCCGGCGGCGCCAGGTGCAGCACCGTGTCGGCCAGGGCGCCGAGCCGCCCGAGCGACACGGCGTCGTCGAGGTCGCCGACCAGCGGCACCGCGCCCGCGGTGCGCAGCGCGTCGCGCCGCGACGGCGTCGAGGTCAGCGCCAGCACACGCCAGCGCCCGCGCAGCAGCCGCAGCACGCGCAGGCCGACGTCGCCGCAGCCGACGATCAGCAGCGTCGGGCGGCGGCACGGGCGGGGCGGGGTCATCGGTGTGGCGGACGGTGGGCCGCAGGGCAGCGGGCACAATCGCGCTTTCGCCCTGTCTGGCGGCGGCGCAGTGTAAGTGCCGCTGGCCCTGCCCGCCCATGACCTTCAAAGTAACGATCCAGCCGGCCGGCGCCGCGTTCGACGTGGCCCGCGACGAAGCCATCCTGCCTGCGGCGATTCGCGCCGGCGTCGGTCTGCCCTACGGCTGCCGCGACGGTGCCTGCGGATCGTGCAAGAGCCGGCTGCTCGAAGGACGCGTGATTCACGGCGCGCACCAGCTGAAGGCGCTGTCGGTGGCCGAGGAGGAGGCCGGCTTCATCCTGACCTGTTGCGCGACGCCGCAGACCGACTGCGTCGTCGAGGCGCGCAGCGTGCCCGGCGCCGGCGAGTTCCCTGTGCAGAAGATGCCCGCGCGCGTGCAGCGCATCGAGCGCCCGGCACCCGACGTGGCCATCGTCACGCTGCAGTTGCCGGCCAACGTCGCATTCAAGTACCGCGCCGGACAGTACCTCGAGTTCATCCTGCGCGACGGCGCGCGGCGCAGCTACAGCATGGCCAACGCGCCGCACACGCTGCAGCAGCAACCGGCGGTCGAACTGCACATCCGCCACATGCCCGGCGGCAGGTTCACCGATCACGTGTTCGGCGCGATGAAGGAGAAGGAGATCCTGCGCGTCGAGGGCCCGTTCGGCAGCTTCTTCCTGCGCGAGGACAGCGACAAGCCGATCGTGCTGCTGGCCAGCGGCACCGGCTTCGCGCCGATCAAGGCCATCGTCGAGCACATGAGGATGAAGGGCATCGACCGCCCCGCGGTGCTGTACTGGGGCTGCCGCAGCGGCGCCGACCTGTACCTGCACGAGTGGGCGCTGCAGGCCGCGGCCGCGATGCCGAACCTGACCTACGTGCCGGTGCTGTCGGAGCCGCGTGCCGACGACGCCTGGAGCGGGCGCACCGGCTTCGTGCACGAGGCCGTGATGGCCGACCTGCCCGACCTGTCGGGTCATCAGGTCTACGCCTGCGGCGCGCCGGTGATGGTCGAGGCAGCGCAGCGCGACTTCGTCGCGCGCTGCGGCCTGCCCGGCGACGAGTTCTACGCCGACAGCTTCACGTCGGAAGCCGAGAAGCACGGCGCGTAGCGTCGCGGCGCTGCACCCCGAAATCGGACACGGGAGCCCGCAGGCTCCCGTGGTCAGGCACTGGCCAGGAGTCCGGCTACTTCTTCTTGATCTCCTTCGACGCCGGCGTCGTGCCGCCATCGACGCCGAGCCGCCCGCCCGTGCCCAGGCCGCCGCGCACGGTCTGCGCCCGGTAGTTGCGCAGCGCCTGCACCATCTGGTTGTACGAGTCGGCGAACGCGGTGACGATCACCTTGCCCTGCGGCGTGTTCGCGTAGCCACCCCCGCCGCCGGCGAGCCCGCCGGCGAACGCGGCGCCAAAGAAGCCGAAGTCGAAGTTCTTCGCGCTGCCCTCGGCCGCCGAGATCTGAACGCCCGAACGGTTGTCGATCAGCAGCAGCGTCGTCGACGCCTCGTTGGTGCCCATGTTGCCGGCCACGGCGCCGAGCAGCCCCAGGCGACCGCCGAGGAATCCGCCGACGTTGCCGGTCTTGCCCGAGAACTGGATGCTCGGGCTCATCGTGTAGTCGGCCGCCACCATCTGGCCCTGGCCGAAGTTGCTGCCGGCGCGCATCTCGCCACTTTGCTGCAACTGACGCTCGGTCATCATGTTGCGCATCGCGCCGCCGCGCTCGACGATCACGAAGCAGTTGCTCTGCTGGATCATCAGCCGCAGCACCGGGATCGTCGAGCCGAGCTGGTACTGGCGCAGCTGGTAGTACCAGGGGGCGTTGACGTCTTCCTGCAGCGCCAGCGTACCCAGCGTCTCGTCGCACTTCACGAGCTGCTTGTTCTCGCCTTCGGCCGACGCGCCGCCGGCCGCGCCGGTGACCGTGCCCTTGGACTCGCCCATCTTCGGCGCGGTGGCCACGCAGCCGCCCAGCGCCAGCGCCGCCGCAACCGCCAGCGCGACGCGCGACCACGGACCCTTCATGTTGTTCATCTCGATCCTCCACGATGTCCCGCCGCCCCGCCCGCCGGACCGGCAACCCGAGGATCCTAGAGTAAGCGCCGTTCACACGCCGTCACCAGCCCCCCCTCGAACAAGGGATGGTCGACGCACAGACTCCTCACTCGCCCAGGTAAGCGGCGCGCACGCGCGGGTCGGCGAGCAGCGCCTTCGCGTCGCCGGCCATCGTGACCTCGCCCGAGTCCATCACGTAGCCGCGGTCGGCCAGCTGCAGCGCGCGGCTGGCGTTCTGCTCGACCAGCAGGATCGTCGTGCCCTGCGCGTGGATGTCGGCGACGACCTCGAAGATCTTGTCGACCATGATCGGCGACAACCCCATCGACGGCTCGTCCATCAGCAGCACCTTGGGCCGCGCCATCAGCGCGCGGCCCATCGCCAGCATCTGCTGCTCGCCGCCGCTCATCGTGCCGGCCAGTTGGCGCGCGCGCTCCTTCAGCCGCGGGAAGATCGAGAACACCTTGTCGATGTCGGCGTCGATGTGGGCGTCGCGGCGCACGAAGGCGCCCATCTGCAGGTTCTCGGTGATCGTCATGCGCGTGAACGTGCCGCGCCCCTCGGGCACCATCACCAGCCCCTGCTTGACGAGGTCCCACGCCCCCTGGCCGCGGATGCTGCGGCCGAGGTACTCGATGTCGCCGGCGGCCACCGGCTGCGTGCCGGTGATCGCCTTGAGCGTCGTCGTCTTGCCGGCGCCGTTGGCGCCGATCAGGCTCACCAGCTCGCCCTCGTGCACCTCGAAGTCGATGCCCTTGACCGCCTGGATGCCGCCGTAGGCCACCTTCAGGCCGGTCACCTTCAACATCGTCGTACTCATTGCCGCTCCAAGGCGATGCTGTCCGAGCGGACGCCGCGGCACCGGCTCTGCCGGCCCGCGGGCGTCGCCCCCTCGAGGGGAAGCGCCGCAGGCGCTTCGGGGGTGGTCAATGTCCTCCGGCGCCGAGGTAGGCCTCGATCACCTTCTCGTCCCTCTGCACGTCGGCCGGCGTGCCCTCGGCGATCTGCTTGCCGTAGTCGAGCACGGTGACGCGGTCGCACAGCCCCATCACCAGCTTCACGTCGTGCTCGATCAGCAGGATCGTGCGCCCGTCGTTGCGGATGCGGTCGATCAGCTCGCGCAGCACGACCTTCTCGGTGGCGTTCATGCCGGCGGCGGGCTCGTCGAGCGCGATCAGCTTCGGGTCGGTGGCCAGCGCGCGCGCGATCTCGAGCCGGCGCTGGTCGCCGTAGCTGAGCGTGCGCGCGCGGTACTCGGCGTAGCGGCCGATGCCCACGTAGTCGAGCAGCTCGCGCGCGCGCTCGGCGATCGCCCGCTCCTCGGCGCGAAAGCGTGCGGTGCGCAACACCGCGCCGACCACGCCCGAGCGCGTGCGCACGTGGCGTCCGACCATCACGTTCTCCAGCGCGGTCATCTCGGCGAACAGGCGGATGTTCTGGAACGTGCGCGCGATGCCGGCCTTCGCCACCTCGTGCACCGCGGTCGGCACGTAGGGCTCGCCGCCGAGCCGGAAGCTGCCGCTGTCGGGCGTGTACAGCCCGGTGAGCACGTTGAAGAAGGTCGTCTTGCCGGCGCCGTTGGGCCCGATCAGCCCGTAGACCTGGCCGGGCAGGATGCGGATGCCGACGTCGGACAGCGCCTGCAGGCCGCCGAAGCGCTTGGACACGCCGCTGACTTCGAGCACGGGGGTCGTCATCGCCGCGCCCTCACTTCACCGTCACCTGCGTCGGCGCCGCCTTGCCGTGCTCGCGCGGCGGCCACAGCCCGCGCGGGCGCATCAGCATGATGACGATCATCGCCAGCGCGATCATCAGCTGGCGCAGGATCGCCGCGTCGAGGCGGCCGCCGGTCATGTCCTGCAGCGGGCCGGCGACGTAGCGCAGCACCTCGGGCAGCGCCGCGAGCAGCACCGCGCCGAGGATCACGCCGGGGATGTGGCCGAGCCCGCCGAGCACGACCATCGCGACGATCATGATCGACTCCATCAGGCTGAACGACTCGGGCGAGACGAAACCCTGGAACGCCGCGAACATCGCGCCCGAGACGCCACCGAACACCGCACCCATCGCGAACGCCAGCAGCTTCATGTTGCGCACGTTGATGCCCATCGCCTTGGCGGCGATCTCGTCCTCGCGGATCGCCATCCACGCGCGGCCGATGCGCGACAGCTCGAGCCGGTGGCAGATCACGACGCTGGCGACGACCAGCAGCAGGAACAGGTAGTAGTACAGCGTCACCGACGGGATGCGGAAGTCGCCGATGTCGATCGCGCGGCCGAAGTCGAAGCCGAACAGGCGCATCGAGTCGATGCGGTCGAGCCCGCGCGGCCCGTTGGTGATGTTCACCGGGTGCTCGAGGTTGTTCATGAACACGCGGATGATCTCGCCGAAACCCAGCGTGACGATCGCCAGGTAGTCGCCGCGCAGCCGCAGCACCGGCGTGCCGAGGATCACGCCGGCGATCGCCGCGAGCAGCGCCGCCAGCGGCACGACGATCCAGATCGGCGTGTGCAGCCCGTTCGGGAACACGGCGGCGATCCACTCGAAGGTCTCGAACAGGTGCGGGCTGGCCATCAGCGCGAACATGTACGCGCCCACCGCGTAGAACGCGACGAAGCCCAGGTCGAGCAGCCCGGCGTAGCCGACGACGATGTTCAGCCCGAGCGCGAGCATCACGTACAGCAGCGCGATGGCCATGATGCGCACCCAGCCGGCGCCGAACTGCTGCGCGATCAGCGGCAGCACGATCAACGCCGCGGCGGCCAGCAGGAACAGGATCAGCTTGTTCTTCACGGCGCCTCCGTCACGCGCGGTCGGCGACGCGCTCGCCGAGCAGGCCCTGCGGGCGCAGCGTCAGCACCAGCACCAGCGCGATGAAGGCGAAGATGTCGGCGTAGTGGCTGCCCAGCACGCCGCCGGTCAGCGCGCCGAGGTAGCCGGCACCCAGCGCCTCGACGAGGCCGAGCAGCAGCGCGCCGACCACCGCGCCGGCGAGGTTGCCGATGCCGCCGAGCACCGCCGCCGTGAACGCCTTCAGGCCGGGCAGGAAGCCCATCGAGTGCTGCACGGTGCCGTAGTTGGCCGCCCACATCACGCCGGCCACCGCGGCCAGCGACGCGCCGATGATGAACGTCGCCGAGATCACCATGTCGGGGCGCACGCCCATCAGCGCGGCCACGCGCGGGTTCTCGGCGGTCGCGCGCATCGCGCGCCCGAGCCGCGTGCGGTTGACGATGAACATCAGCACCGCGAGGATCACCGCGGTGGCCGTCAGGATGATGATCTGCGTGACGCTGATCACCGGCCCGCCGAGGTCGATCGGCTCGGTGGGCAGCAGCAGAGGGTACGGCTTCGGGTTGGGCTTCCAGATGATCATCGCCAGCGTCTGCAGCAGCAGGCTCATGCCCATCGCGGTGATCAGCGGCGCCAGCCGCGGCGCGTTGCGCAGCGGCCGGTAGGCGACCTTCTCGATCGTGAAGTTCAGCGTCGCGCAGATCACGATCGCGCACACCAGCGAGATCAGCAGGATCAGCCAGCCGGGCAGCCCGCTCGCGGCGAGCAGCGTGGCCACGGTCCAGCTCGTCAGCGCGCCAACCATCAGCACGTCGCCGTGCGCGAAGTTGATCAGGCCGATGATGCCGTAGACCATCGTGTAGCCCAGTGCGACGAGCGCGTACATGCTGCCCAGCACCAGACCGTTGATGATCTGCTGAAAGAAGATGTCCATCGAGGGGTCTCCCATGGTTGCCCGCAGACGGCGCGGCGACACCCCTCGGGAGCCGGCACGGTCGTCGTCTCCCCGTGGCTAGCAAGAACCCGGCCGCACCGTCGACGCGCGCGGTGCCGGGGGCAGACCGGCGGCGATTGTAGGGGCCGCCTCGAGGTGCCGCGCGAGGGCTTTCCCCTGCGCCGCGTCGCAACGAGGCGTGCGCGTCCGTCGTCGAGTCGCCCCGGCGTCGGCCGCTCGTGCCCCGCCCGCTGCGGACTGGGACACTGCCGCGCGCGACATGGCGATGGCGGCGGTGGCAGCAGCGGCGCCGGGCGGTGCCGACTGCGGCGACTGTGGCGACTGCGGCGACGATCGTTTGCTGCGGATCGCACACCGCTATGCCACACCGATCCGCACGGCAACGGCGCGCGTGTTCACGTCGCTGCACACCACCGACGTTGGCAGCCGCGCCGAAGACCGGCCAAGTGCAACGGCATGCGCGGCCGCGTCAGCCGTCGCCGCGGGCGCCGGCGTTGCGCGCGCGCAGTTCGGCGAGGCGTTCGGCGATGCGGATCTCGAGCCCGCGTGCCACCGGGCGGTAGAACTCGACGTCGGGCATGCCGTCGGGCAGGTAGCGTTCGCCGGCGGCGACGCCGTCGGGCTCGTCGTGCGCGTAGCGGTAGCCGCGCCCGTAGTCGAGGTCCTTCATCAGCCGCGTCGGCGCATTGCGCAGCCGCAGCGGCACCGGCCGCGTGCCGTCGCGGCGCACGAAGTCGCGCGCCTCGTTCCACGCGTGGTAGACGGCGTTCGACTTCGGCGCCATCGCCAGGTACACCACCGCCTCGGCCAGCGCCAGCTCGCCCTCGGGTGAACCGAGACGCTCGTAGACCTCGGCGGCGTCCAGCGACAGTCGCAGCGCGCGCGGGTCGGCCAGGCCGATGTCCTCGCTGGCCATGCGCAGCAGCCGGCGCGCGACGTAGCGCGGGTCGACCCCGCCGTCGAGCATGCGCACCAGCCAGTACAGCGCCGCGTCGGGGTCGGAGCCGCGCACCGCCTTGTGCAGTGCCGAGATGGTGTCGTAGAAGACCTCGCCGCCCTTGTCGTAGCGGCGCAGCAACTCGCCCAGTGCGGTCTCGAGCATTGCCTCGTCGAGCACGGCGACCTTGCCGGCCGAGTGCACTAGGTTCTCCACCGCGTTGAGCAGCCGGCGCGCGTCGCCGTCGGCGTAGGCGATCAGCCGCTCGCGCGCCGCATCGGACAGCGGCGGCGCGTCGAGCGCGGTGCGCGCACGTTCGAGCAGCTGCGCCAGCTCGTCGGGCGACAGCGGATGCAGCACGTGCACCGTGGCGCGCGACAGCAGCGCCGAGTTGACCTCGAACGACGGGTTCTCGGTGGTCGCGCCGACGAAGGTGAACAGCCCCGCCTCGACGTGCGGCAGGAACGCATCCTGCTGCGCCTTGTTGAAGCGGTGCACCTCGTCGACGAAGACGATGCTGCGCCGCCCGGCGGCGCGCGCCGCCTGCGCGCGATCGACCGCCTCGCGGATGTCCTTGACGCCGCCGAGCACCGCCGCGATGACGATGAACTCGGCGTTCGCGATGCCCGCCAGCAGTCGCGCCAGCGTGGTCTTGCCCACCCCCGGCGGGCCCCACAGGATCATCGAGTGCGGCCGTCCGCTCTCGAAGGCCACGCGCAGCGGCTTGCCCGGCGCCAGCAGGTGCGCCTGCCCGATCACCTCGTCGAGCGTGCGCGGGCGCAGCCGTTCGGCCAGCGGTGCGTCGGCGCCCGGCCTCGCGGCGGCGGGCGCCGCATCGTCGAACAGCGATCCGGTGGGCGCGCTCACCGCGGCACAGGCGCTACTGCGTCAGCAGCTCGGCGCCGGCCGGCAGCGTGAAGCGGAAGGTCTCGGCCGGCAGCTCGACGCCCTGCTCGACCTCGCTGAAGCGCAGCACCGAGGTCTGGCCGAAGCCGTCGACGATCTCGACCGCCGCGAGCTGCTTGCCGGCGAAGCCCACGCGCAGCAGCTCGAAGCCGGCGTCGGCGCGCCGCGGCTTCGCCTGTGCCCACGCCAGGCCGTCGCGCGCCGGCAGCGCCGACAGCTCGAAGTCGCGCTCGAGCGTGGTGCCGGTCAGCAGCGCCGCCGGCGTCGCGCCGAGCGCCTGCGACATCGGCCGCACGCTGGCCTGCTGCAGGTCGGGGTCGTAGATCCACACCTTCTGCCCGTCGCCGACGATCAGCTGCTCGAACGGCTTGGCGTACGCGAAGCGGAAGCGGTCCGGGCGCGCGAACTCGAAGCGCCCGCCCGAGGTGCGCGCGCGCTTGCCGTCCGGCGACGTCACGGTCTGTGTGAACGCGGCGCGCCCGGTCTTGACCTCGCGCACGAACTCGCGCAGCGTGTCGACGGCGTCGGCGCGCGCCGCCGCGCAGGCCAGCAGCAGGCCGGCCATCAGGCCCACGCGGCGCAGCCGGCCCCGGCGGGCCGTGGCCACGGCGCCGCCGGGGGGCGGCGGCATGGCCGCATCGGGCGGGAGCCTACTCATCGCGCTTGGGCACGAGGATCTCGCGGTTGCCGTTGCTCGCCATCGCCGACACCAGACCGCTGTTCTCCATCTGCTCGAGCAGCCGCGCGGCGCGGTTGTAGCCGATGCGCAGGTGGCGCTGCACCAGCGAGATCGACGCGCGCTTGTGCTGCAGCACGATCGCCACCGCCTGGTCGTACATCGGGTCGGCCTCGCCGCTGCCGGCGTCGCCGCCTGCCGCGCCGCCGGCGTCGTCGTCGAGCACGCCGCCTTCGAGCAGCCCCTCGACGTAGTTCGGCTCGCCCTGGCTCTTCAGGTACTCGACCACGCGGTGCACCTCGTCGTCGCTGACGAAGGCGCCGTGCACGCGCACCG